>JAFTFU010000038.1 GCA_017458285.1 Clostridia bacterium
AAAATGCGTTTGCTTAAACAAAATATAAAATTAAAAAGAAAGGTTAGGTGGAGTTTATGGGAGATGAATACACAAGCGATGAATATATACACGATACAATGGAACTTGACAGTGTTCCAGAAGGAAATTATGATATGGTAGAAATAGAAGATCCAGAATATGATGAGCCATTAGATTTAGGAGAACCACATGAAATGAGTGAAGAAGAATTCGAAGACTTTAAAGAAAGTTTAAATGATGAACAAGAAGATGTTTCAGATATAGAAGATTCTGAAAACATGGATGAATATGATCCAGAGTATGATGAGCCATTAGATTTAGGAGAACCACATAAAATGAGCGAAGAAGAATTCGAAGATTTTAAAAAAAGCTTAAATGACGAATCAGATGATGAGTACAACGAACCAATAGTAGAAGATATAAATGACGAAGAAGACGATGAGTACAATGAACCAATAGTGGACGACATAAATGACGAGGAAGATGATGAGTACAACGAACCAATAGTAGAAGATATAAATGATGAAGAAGACAAAGAATACGATGAACCAATAGCAGACGAAAAAGAAGAATATGCTAATTTTGAAGAAACAGATAAGTATAAAGAAATAGCAACTGACCCAAATTCTTCAGGAGAAGACCTACATAATGCATTTATAGATCATCTAAAAAAATATAATAAATAATCACTAAAAGGAAAGGAAGGAAAAAAATGGAAATTTACAGTGTAATAAAAAATGATAGACCAGGAAATGAATTAGTATGGAAATGTGAAAAAGAAGATTTTAATACAAACACACAATTAATAGTAATGGAATCAGAAGAAGCATTATTTGTTAAAGACGGTGTAATAGTAGAAACATTCACAGGAGGAAAATACACATTAAATACTGAGAATTATCCAGTAATAGGAAAATTAAGAAAAGCCGTATCAGGAGGAGAAAGTGCATTTAACTGTAAAATCTACTTTGTAGATAAAACACATAAATTAGAATTATTCTGGGGAACAGATTCTCCAATACAAATACAAGATGCTAAATTTCAATTCATGGTAGGAGTAAGAGCAAGAGGAAGCTATTCAATAGAAATAGCAGACACAAAAAAATTCCTAATAAAACTAGTTGGAGTAAACACAATATCTTATACAGAAGAAGATGTAAGAAATCAATTTAGAACAGTATTCCAAACAAAAATAAAAATGGCAATAGCAAATGTCATGAAAACATGTAACTATACAATATTAGATATGAATACAGAATTAGAAAACATAGGACAAATGGCACAACAACAATTAACAGATACGCTTGATGAATACGGTATTAGATTAGTAAATTTTTATGTTGTAGACATATCAATACCTGAAAATGACCCTAATTATAAAAAAATAAATGAAGCATATGCCGATGCGTACGCAGGAAAAATAGGAGTAGATGTACAAGGAGCTGTTTGGGATAAATTGGCAGCAAAAGAATTGGTTAAAGATTTAGCAAACAATCCAGGTGCTGGCGGAGTTGCAAGTGTTGGCGCTGGAATGGGAATGGGAATGGCTTCTGCAAATTTATTTGGAAACTTAGCTAACCAAATGTTTTCACCATTATCAGGACAAAATGGAAACAATTCGAATAACCAAAATCAAAATGCAAATGTTCAAGCAGCGAATGTATCAAGAACATCAAGATTTGCACCAAAATCAAATGACAACATGCAAGCAAATCAAGGAGCACCTGTAAACTCAAACAACAATACAACTAAATGTCCAAGTTGCGGACACGAAGTACCAGCAGGAAGTAAGTTTTGCGGTAACTGTGGAAATAAGCTAGAAACGACAGCGTTTTGCAAAAACTGTGGAAGCAAATTAGAGCCAGGAGCTAAGTTCTGTGGCAACTGCGGAACAAAAAGAGAGGATTAGTGCAAAAAATAATAATTCAAAATCTTTTTAAGCATATAAATTTTTAGCGTATAAATTTTAAGCATACAAGTTTTAGGTATATAAAAGAAGAAAGGAAGAAATTAAGCCATGAAAGATAATAGAAAAATAATAGCTGCAATTTTAATAATAGCATTAATAATAATAGATGCATTCACATTTACACTAATAAACGATTTTACAGGAACAAGAATAGTAAACGCAATATTTTTAAATATTGCAATAATAGTGCTTTGGTTTTTCATATTTATTAATACTAAAGAAAAAAATAGTAAATTTTTAAATTACACAAAATTACCAATAGTATTAACATATTCAATAATAACAATTGTGCTAAGCATAATACTAATGATAGCAAACCCTGAAAGTTTAAAAATAAGCATACTTTTACATATTTTAATAACAGGAATATTTGCAATTATAATGCTAACAAACCAAGCAGCTGATAATCATACAGAAGCACAAGTTGAAGAAATGAAAAACAAAACAGATGCAGTAAAAGAATTTTCAAACAAACTAAAAAATATTTTATTACAAATTAATGATAGAGACCTTTACAAAAAAGTAGAAAAGGTATATGATACAGCAAGAAGTGCAAAAATAAATGTAAAAGAAGATGTATCAGAAATAGATAATGAAATTTCAAGTTGTATAGATTTATTAGAAATAAATGTAACAAAAAATGATACAGAAGAAATTGAACATCTAATTAGCAAAATAAATACATATTTTGTAAAGAGAAACAATGCATAAAACATATAAAAATGAAAAAAAGAAATGCTTTTAGCAAAAATCTTTTTAGCGAGATTTTATGTCCATTTGAGAGAAAGGAACAGTAGTTAAAATGGTAAAATTAAGAGATGCAAAATGTCCGAACTGCGGAGCAAATATTGAAGTGAATGAAAACCTTGAAAAAGGCATTTGTCAATATTGTGGCGGAACTGTTTTAATAGAAGAAGCTATAGAAAAATACAAATTAGAAATATCAGGAAAAGTTGAAGTTGACGGAATACAAGGAAGGAATACTAAAATTACTAGAGCGAGACAACATATGGAAATAGGTGAATATGATGATGCTGAAGCAATTTTATTAGACATTGTGGAAGAAGATAAATTTGATGTTGAAAGCTACATAGAACTACTAAAAATATATGTGATTCAATTTAAAAATAGCAGTTTAAGTGAAAACTCAACAGAATATTCTGACCCAGAAGAATGGCTTCTAATAAATAAGATTACAAGTTACTATGATAGAATAAAGAAAATTGACAAAAATAATGTTTCAGAAAAATTATTAAGTAACGAACAAAGCGAAATAAACAAAATATACAAATTAATTGAAAATAGAAATAATAAAGAAAAAGAATTACAACCAATAACAATTAGAATTAATCAAATTGTAAAAAATGCCTATGAATATGGTATTGATTATATGGAATTCTTCAAACATTTTGAAAAAGCATTTGACACGCAACCATCAAGTGGTTATAGTGCATACTTAACTCAATTTAAAATAAATAAAATTTTATGGGATGGTAGTATGGTAGGAGAGGAATATGATAGAGAAGCTTACATAAAAACGTATACTCCTGTAACAACACTTGAAGGATTACAACAAAGATGTGATGAACTAGAAAAATCAATTAAGCCAATGATAGACAATGAAAAAAAGATACAAAATAGAAACAAAGTAATAGATGAAGGGATAAATGCAACAAAAGGATTAGCTAAGTCAACACTTGTTGTAATTGCAATAATATGGATAGCTATAATGCTTTTAGGTTCAATAGGCTTATGCTTTACTGGAGAAATAGGATCTGGAATTGGAGCCCTAGTGATATTTGTATTACCGCCATATTTATGGGTAAGAAAAGTATTTAAAGATAGAAAGAAAAACAAAGAAGACGATAAATAATTAAAAAATATTAAAATTAAAAACAAAAGAAACACAAAAAGAAAATAAATGGGAGGAGTTTAAAATGGTAAAATTAAGAGACGCAAAATGTCCAAATTGTGGGGCAAATATAGAGGTAAATGAAAATTTAGAAAAATCAATATGTCAATATTGTGGAGGAACAGTTATAATTGAAGAAGCAATTGAAAAATATAAAGTAGAACTTACAGGGAAAGTAGAAGTTGAAGGGATAAAAGGAAGAAGCTCAAAGATTGCACAAGCAAGAAAACACTTAGCAATTGGAGAAACAGAACAAGCTAAAGTTATATTACAAGAATTAATTATAGAAGACCAATTTGACACAGAAGCATACATAGAATTAATAAAAATATATGTTCAAGATATAAAAGATAGAGAATTTAATGAAAACTCATCAGAATCAACAGAACCAGATAACTGGGCAATTGTAAGAGAATTAGTAGGCTTTTATGATAGAATAAAGAAAATAGACGAAACAAACACAGCAGATAGTGAATTGTCTGACTACATGGAAGATATAAAACATTATCAAGAATTAATAGAACAAGTAAATAATGACGAACAAAAACTTCAAGAATTATTAGATACATTAAATGAACGCTTAAATGAAGTTGTTGCTGTATCAAATGAATGTGCAAATAATTGGTTAAACCAAATAGTAGGAAAGTTTTTTACAGTATTAAATTACGAAACTAGTTATAGTGCACTTGAAAGCTATTTTGATAATTATAGAATGGTAAAATTTGCAACATTATCAAGAGATGGAAAAGTTGAATGGGAATATAGAAAAATAACAAATGAGTATTCATCAAACCCAAAAGTAGTAAATTTACACCATAGAGATGAGCAAACAATGGAATCAATGCAAGAAGTTGAAGATGCTGTAATTCAAATAGACCATATGACAGATAAATATTTAGAAGAGTCTAAGCAAATTAGAAATAAAGAAATAGATAAAGAAAATAAAGAAATTGATAAAAGAAACAAGCAAATAGATAGAGAAAATACAATTCAAGATGCAAAAAACAAATTTAAATATGTACTTATAGGTGTATTTGCACTTATACTAGTTATTTTAGTGGGATGGACTATAAGTTTATTTGTAAAAGGAAGTATAGTTGGAGCAATTGCTGCAATAATATTTATAGATAGCTGGGCTGTAAGCAGTTGCGTATATAAAATTAAAGACCTTTTACTTGATATACAAATTGGAAAAAATGATATACAAAGAAATAAAAACAACATAAAATTCAATCAAGACAGTAAAAAAGATCATGTATAATTATTTAATTCTAATGGAAGGAAAATAAAAAACAATGATAGAAAATCAAAAGATAGCAACAAGAGACAGCTATGGAGCTGCTCTAAAAGAACTAGGAAAAGAAAATGAAAAAATAGTAGTATTAGACGCAGACTTAAGCGGAGCAACTAAAACTATAGAATTTGCAAAAGAATATCCAGATAGATTTTTCGATATGGGAATTGCTGAACAAAACATGATTGCTACAGCTGCTGGCTTAGCAACATGCGGTAAAATTCCATATGCAAGCACATTTGCAGTTTTTGCAGCAGGTAGAGCCTATGACCAAATTCGAAACAGTGTATGCTATCCAAATTTAAATGTAAAAATATGTGCAACACATAGTGGTGTAACAGTTGGAGAAGACGGAGCAACTCATCAAATGTTAGAAGACTTAGGAATGATGAGGGCTCTTCCTAACATGACAGTAATTTCCACATCAGATGACGCACAAACCAAATGGGTGGTAAAAGAAATTTCAAAAATTAAAGGACCAGTTTATCTACGATTGAGCAGACCAAAAACACCATTGATATATGATAAAAGTCAAGTATTTGAAATAGGAAAAGCAGTACAAATCGGAGATGGAACAGATGCCACCATATTTGCAACTGGCGTAACAGTTGCAGAAGCAATAAAAGCAAAAGAAGAACTAGAAAAAGAAAGTATTTTTGTTAGAGTTATTGATATTCACACAATTAAACCAATAGATAGAGACATGATATTAAAATGTGCAAAAGAAACAAAAAAATTAATATCAATTGAGGATCACAGCATAACAGGAGGTTTAGGTAGTGCAATTTCAGAAGTATTAACAGACAGTTATCCATGCAAACTAAAAAGACTTGGAATAAATAATACTTTTGGAAAATCTGGAAGTGTAGCAGAATTAATGAAATATTTTGAAATTGATTGTTCGGCAATAAAAAAATCTGTGTTAGATAATTAAAAAATAAATTCACAAAAAATTCACAAGTGATAAAAAAGCTTGAAAAAGAGTAGAAAAAGATAGAAAATTATAGAATTTTCTATCTTTTTTTATTTGATAACTATTGCAAAAAATAGAAATTATTGTTATTATATTAGTGGTAAAAATGTATACGCAAAAAGAGAGGAGGATATGTTAGAAATACCTAACATAAACTAACAAAAAATGATAGAATTTAAAAATGTAAATAAAACATATACAACAGGTACAGAAGCAGTAAAAAACGCAAACTTTGTAATAGAAAAAGGTGAATTTGCATTTCTAGTTGGAAGCTCAGGAAGTGGAAAATCAACCTTAATAAAATTAATCTTAAAAGAAGAAGAACCAACATCAGGAAATATCATAATAAATGGAAAAGACACAACATATTTAAAGCAAAATAGGGTACCATATTTAAGAAGAAGTATGGGAGTGGTATTTCAAGACTTCAGATTATTACCTGATAAAACAGTATACGAAAATGTTGCATTTGCAATGTATATTGTAGGAGCAACACCACGTCATATAAGAAGACAAGTTCCAATGGTATTATCACTAGTTGGGCTAAGTGCTAAAGCAAAAATGTATCCAAACGAATTATCAGGAGGAGAACAACAAAGGGTTGCACTAGCAAGAGCACTAGTAAACAATCCATCAATGCTAATAGCAGATGAGCCTACAGGAAATTTAGACCCAGACACAGCATGGGATATAATGAATTTATTAAATGATATCAACATGAGAGGAACAACAATTGTAGTTGCAACACACGCAAAAGACATAGTAGACCAAATGAAAAAAAGGGTTATAGAAATCCAAAAAGGCGAAATAATAAGAGATGATAAAAAAGGTGGTTATAATTTTGAAGTATAATATATTAAGTTATTTAATTGGCGAAGGAATAGCAAGTATTTTTAAAAATAAAAAATCTAGTATAGCATCACTTGGAACAATGTGTGCAACAATGTTTGTATTTGGAGTATTTTTTGCATTAACACAAAATATAAACAGTTTTGTAGGCAAAATAGAAAGCGAACAAGCAATAAGAGTAAATATAGAAAAAGATGCAACAGATGAACAAATTGCAACTCTAAAAGAAGAAATAAGCAATATAGAAGGTGTAAATGAAATTACATACAAATCTGAAGAAGACGCTTTAGAATATATGAAAGAAAAATTTGGAGATAAAGCATATTACTTAGAACCATATGAAGAAAGAAATATATTTTCAGCTGCATATGTAGTAACACTTACTGACTTGAACTTAAATAAATCAGTTCAAGAACAGATATTAAAACTAGATGCTGTAAAAAGCATAACTGGAGACAGCCCAACAGTTGACAAATTAATAAGTGTAGCAAAAGGAATAAGAATTGTTTCATTAGTATTATTGGTATTATTAGTATCAATTTCAATATTCATAATATCAAATACTATAAAGCTTGCAGTTCATGCAAGAAGAAAAGAAATATCAATCATGAAATATGTAGGTGCAACAAATGGATTTATAAGATTTCCATTTATGGTAGAAGGAATAGTAATAGGATTAGCAGCAGGAGCAATAACAATATTATTAGTAGGGCTTGCATATAATGGAATTGCATCAAATCTTACAGATACAACATCTTTAGTATTAGGAATGAAACTAGTTAGTTTCTCTGAAATGTTTAAATTAATTGTATTAGTTTACTTAATTTTAGGAATAGGTATAGGAATGATAGGAAGTAGCATTTCAATGAGAAAATACTTAGAAGTATAATGAAAGGTCAGAATAAATGCGTAAAAGTTTATGTGTATTATTAATTACAATAATTTTAATAAGTAATTGTATATATATTTATGCTGAAAATGTTACACAAACAGAGCAAAGCAAGAATACAATAAATACAGAAAATCAAACATCAGAAAATAATAATGAAAGCAGTACAGAAAACAATAATGAAAATAATACAGAAAATTCAAATGAGAAAAAAACATTAGAACAATTGCAACAAGAAAACAAAGAATTACAAGAACAAATAGAAAACTCAAGTTTAGATTTAGGAATAGTTACAGAAGAATTAAGTGAAAATCTTATTCAAGTACAAGAACTAGACGGAAAAATCACACAATCTGAGGGAGAATTAGAAGTATTAAATGGACAAATAACAATATTAAATAGGGAAGTTAAAGAAAATGAAACAAAATTAGAAAAAATCAAAGAAGAGTATGAAACAAACCAGAAACTAGCAGATGAAAGATTGATAATAATGTATGAAAGTGGTGACATACAGTATTTAGATGTATTATTAGGCTCAAACAGCATAATAGACTTCATATCAAATTATTATTTGATAACACAATTACATGAATATGATTTTCAGGTATTAGAGGAAATTGAAAATCAAAAAAAAGAACAAGAAGGAATAACACAACAATTAGAAACGCAAAAACAGGAATTATCTGAAAAAAGATTAACACAACAAAAATATGCACAAATGCTAGAAAATACAAAAGCAGCAAGAGAGTTTTATATATCAAAACTTACAGAAGAAGAGCAAAATATTCAAAATGAAATAACAGAATACAAAACACAAGTACTAGCAATAGAAAATGAAATAAGAAGTTTAGCAAAAACAGCATCTTTTGGAGAAAACTATACAGGTGGAGAAATGATATGGCCAGTACCAGGTTACTACAGAATAACCTCTCCATATGGAATGAGAACTCACCCAGTAACAGGAATTTACAAACTTCATACAGGAGTTGATGTAAGTGCTCCTATGGGAACAAACTTTGTTGCCATGACAGATGGAGTTGTAGTTAAAGCACAATATAGTCCTTCTTATGGAAACATGGTAATATTAGACCATGGTGGTGGAGTTCAGACTTTATATGCACACGGGTCTGAAATTGTAGTGCAATTGGGTGATCAAGTAAAGCAAGGAGATGTGGTGTTAAAAAGTGGTTCAACTGGATATTCAACAGGTCCACATTGTCACTTCGAGGTTAGACTTGATGGCAAAACAACTAATCCATTAGATTATGTTTCACCATAAAATGATAAAATACTTAATAAGTGGAAAAATATTTGATTTTAAATTGTTTGGGAAAAATAATGTTTATAGAAAAAAATTAAACAAACATATGAATAATTAGAAAATAATATAAAAAGGAGGAATATGTAAGTAACACAAAAACTTGCATATGAAAAGAAAAAATGAAAAAAGTAGTTGGAGTATTAATTATCTTAGTATTATTAGTACAATTTAACGTATCAATGGCTGCAAGCAAAACAGAATTACAAAATGAACAAACAGAAATAAATAGCCAAATTCAAGAAAAAGAAAAAGAAATTCAATCTCTAGAAAATCAAAAATCAGAAGCAATGAAAGAAGTAGAGACATTGATAAACCAAATAGCAAGCTATGAAGTTGAACTTGACGAATTAGAAACAAAAATAGGAGATTTGGAAGATCAAATTGAAGAAACAGAAAAAAACATAGAATCAAAACAAGAAGAATATAATAAAGAGCAAGAACTTTTAGATACTGTTTTAATCGAAATGTATGAACAAGGAGAAACTACATATTTAGATGTATTATTCAATTCAAGCGATATATTAGACTTTATATCTAAATATTATGTTGTATCAGAAATTACAGAGAGCAACACACAATTATTAGAAAATATTTCAAAACAAAAAGCTGAAATAGAAGAGCAAAAAGCAAATTTAGAAAATCAAAAGAAAGAGCTAAATACAACTAAAGCAAGTGTTGAAGCAAAACAAACTCAATTAAAAGCTGCGCAAACTACTAAATCACAATACGTATCTAAATTAACAGCTGAAGAAAAAGAAGCACAAGCAGAGAAAGAACAATTTGAACAAGATAAAAGAGATATTACAGCTCAATTGAAAAAAATAGCTGAGGCGGAAGCTAAAGCAAAAGCAGAGGCAGAAGCAAAGGCTAAAGCTGCTGCAGCAACTAAATCAAATCAATCTAGCAGTACAACTAAAACAACAACAACATCATCAACAACATCATCAACAACATCAACAAATGTTACAAGCACACCAAGTAGTAGTGGATACATATTCCCATTAGCTGGAAAAACAAAGAAAAACATAACAACAGGGTATATGGGATATTCAAACCCTAAAATGGGAAATCATACAGGAGTTGACATTGCAATCGCAGGCGGAACACCAGTTATGGCAGTTAAAGATGGAACTGTTGTAACATCAACTGCACTAAAGACAACAAGTGGAGCTTATAGAAGTTATGGCGAATACATAGTAATTAACCATGGAGACGGAACAATGACATTATATGCACATATGTCACCTGGTTCAAGAAGAGTATCTGTCGGAGATAAAGTAAAACAAGGTCAAGTAATAGGATTAGTTGGAACTACAGGAAATTCAACAGGATACCATTTACATTTTGAAGTAAGAATTAATGGTTCACCAGTAAACCCAACTCCATATTTACCATAGATATAAAATTATCTGTTTTAACTGATGAAAAACTAAAAAATATCTGTAAGGATTAATAACAATTACGGTGGCAAGCTTAAGTAAGCTTACTACTGTAATTGTAAAATTTTGGCGTATAGTAAAAGAAAGGACTATTCAACATGGAAGAAAAGAGTAATTTTCAAAAAATTTATAAATATGTAATGTTAATTGCAATTACTGCATTTATTACATTTTTGTTAACAAGTATAGGGTTATATCAATATTTTGTAAAAGACACAGATAGCGGAAAATATATTGTTCTAAACAATTCTTCATCAAAAGATGACTCTAAGGTTGTATCGTCTTTAAAGAACATAATGTCTTTAATAGACAATTATTATTTAGGTGAACAAGATGAAGAAAAATTGTCTGAAGGGGCAATAAAAGGATATGTAAATGCCTTAGGAGACCAATATACAGAATATATTTCTAAAAATGATATGGAAGATTACAAAAATCAAATAATGGGTAATTATGTTGGAATAGGAATTTACATGGTTGCAAATACAGAAAAAAATCTTATTCAAGTATTAGCTCCTATTAAAGAAAGCCCAGCAGAAAGTGCGGGAATATTACCAGGAGATTTAATAAAATCTGTTGACGGAGTAGAATATACATCTGAAGATATGACTGTTGCTGCTAATAAAATAAAAGGAGAAGCTGGAACAAAGGTTAAGCTTAAAATTTTAAGAGGAGATAATGAATTAGATTTTGAACTTACAAGAGCTGAAATTGCTATGAACCCAATTGAAATTAAAACATTAGGCGATGATAATAAAATAGGGTATATGGAAATCTCTAGCTTTGATGATAAAACAGGAGCAAAATTTAAGGAAAAATATGAAGAACTACAAGATAAAGGAATTACTTCTTTAATAATAGATTTAAGAAATAATGGTGGAGGAATTGTATCTGAAGCGTTAGAAATTGCAGATTATATTATAGAAAAAAATAATGTTTCTTTAATTACTGTAAATAAGAACGATAAGGAAGAAATTTCAAAAACTAAAATAGACCCAATCGTAAACGTTCCAATAGTTTTATTAGTAAATGAAAATACTGCAAGTGCATCTGAAATTTTAGCTGGAGCACTAAGAGATAACAATAAAGTAACATTAGTTGGAACAAAAACTTTTGGCAAAGGTGTAATTCAACAAATTGTTCAATTGCAAGATGGAAGTGGTTTAAAGGTTACAATTGAAGAATACTTTACACCAAATAGAACAAAAATTAATGGAGAAGGTTTAACTCCTGATGAAGTTGTAGAATTACCGGATTCTGTTGAAAATGTCTTATTAGTTAAAGAAAGTGATGATACACAACTAAAAAAAGCAATTGAGATTTTAAAAAATAAATAGAATTTGAAATTGAAGTATATGTGTATGTGTATGCGTATGTGCTTAAGTTCGGGCAATGGCTCGAACTTGAATGTTTACTTGAAAAATTTCAAGCAAACTATATGAAATTTCATATGAAAGGAAAATAAAATGAACTTAGCAAATAAATTAACAATTTTTAGAATAATCTTAGTACCAATAATGGTTATAATTCCGTTTTTTAATATACAAGGAAATTTCTATGGAATTCCATATGAATTCTTAATAATGAATTTTATATTTATAATTGCATCAATTACAGATAAACTTGACGGATACATTGCACGTTCAAGAAATCAAATAACAACTTTTGGTAAGTTTGCTGACCCATTAGCAGATAAAATTTTAGTATTAGCTGCAATGATAATTTTAGTAGAAAAAGCTAAATTACCAGCATTTATTCCAATCATAGTTTTAGCAAGAGAATTCATTGTTTCTGGCTATAGATTAATAGCTGTAGAAAAAGGCGGAAAAGTAATTGCGGCATCAGTTTGGGGAAAATTAAAAACTGTAACACAGATGCTTGCAATAATAGTTGCATTTTTAGACGTAAATGCCTTTGGAGCTTGCTTTAAAGGAGGATTAAGTGGTATGCCATTAATTTTAAATATCACACAAACAGTTCTTTTGATTGCATGCACAATCGCTACAGTTTTCTCAGGTTGGGATTATCTTAAGAATGGAAAGGAATTATTTAAATAAGATTTTAATTGAATATTAATAAAGTAACATTTTGTATAAATTTAGTCAATTTGGTTGGTTGTCAATAGTTGTGGCAGAAAAACTCAAAGTTTTTCTGCCACAACATTTATTATAGAACTAATGTTTTTAAGTGGCTATATTTGTACAAAATGTTTTTTCTTTTTTTAATATTTTTTCTAAGTCGACGCACTTTTTCTGCTCTCTGGTACAAAATGTGCAATTTAAAAAAACATGAGTTTTGATGATAAAAATTTTGTAGAAACCAACAGCAAAATTGAGAATATTCTGCTATACGGAGTTTTAAATTTTTTTCTTCAAAAGTAAGGCTTTTTTAAGTCAAAAAAGTATAGTAATTTTAAAAGATTTATGCTATACTATATAACGAGAAGAAGGAGAGTGATAGTAATGGTTTATCCATTTGTTAAGTATTCTGACGGAACAGAAGTAGTTTTTTCAAATATTCAGGTAAATGAAAATGGAGATGGAGATGAAACTTTATTTGTACATTTTGAAAGACCTATGGAATATGGATTTGATAGTGTCAGGTTTGAGCTTCCAAGTTATAGAATAACATATAAAGAAGGACATTACACAGATGAAGAAATTGAATTATTTAGAAAAGTTGTAGAATATGGAGCACCAAATTTTTATATGTGGGCCCGTGAAGGAGGAATTAAAATTGCCTAGTATATTTGAACTTTCAGGGTATAAAATTTATTTTAACAGTTTTTCGCAGTATATATTATTGAATTATGCTGAAAGAAACTGTTATTTTTTATATAAAGTTTGTATAAATTTAGTCATTTTTAAGTGGCTATATTGGTACAAAATTTTTTTTAACATTTTTTCTCAGAGACGCACTTTTTCTGCTCTCTGGTACAAAATGTTATTTTTTAAAATTTAACTATATACACTATAAAGGTTTAAATTTTTAAATAGACACAAAATGTACAATACAAAAAAATAACATTTTTCCTCAATATATTTTTTAAAAATAAACCTGACACAAAATATGCAAATTCAAAAACAAAAGTATTGCTTTTTCAAAGTCAATATAGTAAAATAGAGTGGTAAAAATAGAGATTATATGTAAACTGAAAGGAAAAACTAAGCAATGGAAACAAAAATAAAAAATAAAGAACAAACAACAATTGAAGAAATAGAAGCACAAAAACAATACATAGAAAAAGTAAAAGAAATCAACAAAAACAAAAAACTAAAATATTCAATACTAACACTAGGATGTCAATTAAACGAAAACGATTCAGAAAAATTATCAGGAATGATAGAGCAGATGGGATATGAAAGAACAGAAGACTTTAAGGATGCGGATTTAGCAATTTTTAACACATGTTGTGTAAGAGAAAATGCTGAAGATAGGCTATTTGGAAAACTTGGAGAATTAAAGAAAATTAAAGAAGAAAGAGGAACAATAATAGCAATAGGTGGCTGCATGATGCAAGAAAAGCACATCACTAAAAAAATACATGAGTCATACCCATATGTAGACATAATCTTTGGAACACATACACTACATAAAGTTCCAGAGGATATTAATAGAATATTAGAAAATCAAAAAAGAGTAGAAGATATATTAGATATAGACGGAAAAGTATATGAAGGATTACCTATAAAAAGAGAGAGCAACTTAAAAGCATCAGTAACAATAATGTATGGTTGCAACAATTTTTGCAGTTATTGCATAGTGCCATATGTAAGAGGAAGAGAAAGAAGCAGACATCCAAAAGACATATTAGAAGAAGTAAAAAACTTAGCACAAGAAGGATACAAAGAAATTACGCTACTTGGACAAAATGTAAATTCATATTTAGTAAGTGAAAATTGGAAAGAAACAGGAAAAGAATATAATGGAATAAACTCATTTGCTACACTATTAAAAGAAATAAATAAAATTGAAGGAATAGAAAGAATAAGATTTATATCTCCACATCCAAAAGACTTTACAGATGATGTAATCGAAAGCATTGCAACATGCGATAAAGTATGTAAATTAATACACTTACCATTACAATCAGGTTCAAGTAAAATGCTAAAAGTGATGAATAGAAAATACACAAAAGAATCATATTTAGAACTTGTAGAAAAAATGAAAAAAAGAATACCAAACTTAACACTATCTACTGATATAATAGTAGGATTTGCCGGAGAAACAGAAGAAGATTTTGAAGATACATTAGATGTTGTAAGAAAAGTAGGATTTGAGCAAGTATACATGTTCATATATTCAATAAGAGAAGGAACACCTGGTTCAAAAATGGAAAACCAAGTGCCAGAAGAAATAAAACATGAAAGATTTGATAAATTAAAAGAGCTTGTAGAAAGTCAAATAGAAGAAAACAACAAAAAATATGTAGGTACAATTCAAAAAGTATTAATAGAAGGATTAAGTAAAAACAACAAAGACATGAAAGCAGGAAGAACAGACAGTAACAAAGTTGTAATTGTAGAAGGTCCAGATGAAATAATAAACAAAGTAATGGACGTAAAAATTGTATCAGAACACATGTGGTATTTAAAAGGTGAAATAGTATAATACGAAGCTATAAAAAATTTTAGAAAAAAGATCTTTAAACAAAGTAATAAATGAGAAAAAGTATACAGTAGGAGGAATGATATTAATGGCAGAATACTCACCAATGATGCAAAAATACTTAGAAACAAAAAGCAAATATCAAGATTGCATATTATTTTATAGATTAGGAGACTTTTATGAAATGTTCTTTGATGATGCAATCACAGTATCAAGGGAGTTAGAACTAACTCTTACAGGTAAAGATTGCGGACAAGAAGAAAGAGCTCCAATGGCAGGAATACCACATCACGCAGCAGACACGTATGCAGCCAAATTAATTGCAAAAGGATATAAAGTTGCAATATGCGAGCAATTATCAGACCCAAAAACAACTAAAGGTATTGTAGAAAGAGGAGTAATAAGAGTATTAACACCGGGAACAATAGTTGAAACAAACATGCTAGAAGAAAGAAAAAATAACTACATAATGTCAATATATAAAAGTGGAATATATTTTGGACTAAGTGTTTGTGACATATCAACAGGAGAATTTTATTCAACAGAAATAAAAGAAGAAAACAATTTTGAATTATTATTAGACGAAATTGCAAGATATTCTCCTGCTGAAATTATAGCAAATAAAATGCTATATGACTGTGATGAAGAAATGGCAAAAGTAAAAGAAAGATTTGACATATACATATCGCAATACGCAGAAGAAAAATTTTCAGATGAAATAAATTCTGAAGTTAAAGAAAAATATGAATTTGTTGATGCAAATCAAAGAAAAATTGAAAATTTAAGTGAAAAACATTTAGCAATAGCATCAATAAATTCGCTTTTAGAATATCTAAACGAAACTCAAATGACAAGTTTAGGACATCTAAACAAAATAACAATTTACAGTACCTCAAAATACATGTCATTAGACATAAATGCAAGAAGAAATCTAGAAATCACAGAAAAAATGAGAGATAAGACCAAAAAAGGAACACTTCTTTGGGTATTAGACAAAACCTCAACATCAATGGGAGGAAGGGCGTTAAGAAGATGGCTAAATGACCCATTAATTGATGTAGAAGAAATTCAAAAAAGACTTGAGGCTGTAAAAGAATTAAAAGATAATATGTTTCTTAAAGGAGATATAATCGAAAACTTAAAGAAAGTTTATGATATTGAAAGATTAGCAGGAAAAATGGCTTATGGAAATAGCAATGCAAGAGATATGATATCACTAAAAAATTCACTATCTAAAATGCCACAAGTAAAGAACACGCTTTCAAATTGTTCATCAAAATATTTAAAAGAACTACATGAAAACTTAGATGAACTTCAAGATTTATTTGAATTAATAGATAAATCAATTGTAGATGAGCCTCCAATTGCAATAAAAGAGGGAGGAATTATAAAACTAGGATTTGACCCTGAAATAGATAAACTAAAAAACGCAACAACAGATGGAAAAACATGGCTTGTTCAGCTAGAACAAGAAGAAAAAGAAAAAACAGGAATAAAAAATCTTAAAATAGGATTTAACAAAGTATTTGGATATTATATAGAAGTCACAAAATCATTTTTATCACAAGTGCCAGATAGGTTTGTAAGAAAACAAACATTAGCAAACTGTGAAAGATATATAACAGAAGAATTAAAAAATCTTGAAAACGACATATTAGGAGCAGAAGAAAAAGTAATAGATTTAGAATACAATGCGTTTGTTCAAATAAGAAGTGAAATTGCAAGAAATATAAAAAGATTACAACAAACAGCAAATGTAATTTCTACTTTAGATGTATTAACATCATTTGCACAAGTTGCAGAAGATATGAATTATTGCATGCCAGAAGTTGATAAAAGCGGAATAATAGACATAAAAGGCGGAAGACATCCTGTAATAGAAAAAATGTTGCCAGCAGGAAGCTTTGTAGAAAATGATACATACTTAGATAAAGAAAACGACAGATTATCAATAATAACAGGACCAAACATGGCGGGTAAATCAACTTACATGAGACAAGTTGCGCTAATTACGCTTATGGTACAAGTTGGAAGCTTTGTACCTGCACAATATGCACACATAGGTGTTGTAGATAAAATATTTACTAGAGTTGGTGCTTCAGATGATTTAAGCATGGGGCAAAGTACATTTATGGTCGAAATGATGGAAGTGGCACAAATCTTAAAAGAAGCTACTCAAAACAGTTTAGTTATATTAGATGAAATAGGAAGAGGAACATCAACATATGATGGACTTTCAATTGCGTGGGCGGTTGCAGAATTTATTGCGGATAAGCAAAAATGTGGAGCAAAAACATTATTTGCAACTCATTATCATGAGCTAACAGAGTTAGAAGAAAAATTAGAAGGTGTAAAAAATTATTCTATTGCTGTAAAAGAAAAAGGAGAAGATATAATCTTTTTAAGAAAAATTGTTGAAGGAGGAACAGACGAAAGCTATGGTATACATGTAGCAAGACTTGCAGGTGTTCCAAAAGATGTAACAAAAAAAGCAAACGAGATTTTACGTACATTAGAAAGAAAAAGCATTATGTCTAACAAGAAAAGTCAAGAAAGCAAAAAGGTTGTAGAGGGGCAATTTGATATGTTTAATTATAAAATTGCTGAAATTGCACATGAAATTGACAAGATTAATTTAAATGAACTTACACCTATCGACGCATTAAATACTTTAGTAAAAATTAAAGAAAAGTTAAAATAAGCTAGAATAAGCGGAAATAAACTGACGAATATTATTGAATTTTAAAAAACAACATTTTGAATGAGAGAACAAAAAAGTGTGTCGACTTAAACAAAATGTTAAATTAAAAAAATACAAATTTTATCAGTAAAAAAAATAAGGAGGTTTGGTTATGGAAAATAAAGTAGAGCCAAGAACTTTGCCAGGATTTATGGAATTATTGCCAAATGAGCAAATATTATTTAACAAAATGAAAAAAGCGATACAAGAATCTTATGAACAATTTGGATTTTTACCATTAGACACACCTATAATAGAAGATTCAAAAGTATTACTTGCAAAAGCAGGAGGAGAAACTGAAAAACAAATCTATAGATTCACAAAAGGAGATAGCGATTTATCATTAAGATTTGACCTAACAGTTCCACTTGCAAAATATGTAGCAGAATATTATGATAAATTAAGTTTTCCTTTTAAAAGATATCAAATAGGAAAAGTTTATCGTGGAGAAAAAGCCCAAAGAGGAAGATACAGAGAATTTTATCAATGTGATGTAGATATCATCGGAAATGGAGAATTAAATATTCTAAATGATGCAGAAGTTCCAAGCATAATTTACAATACATTCAAAAAATTAGGATTTGATGAATTTACAATTTGCATTAATAACAGAAAAATCTTAAATGGATTATTTGAAAGCTTAGAATTAAAAAATGATGCAACATCAATTTTAAGAATCATAGATAAAATTGACAAAATCGGAAACGAAGCGGTAAAAGAGGAACTTAAAGAAATATCAATTTCTGATGAAAAAATAGAAACTGTTATGAAGTTTATAAAAATCAGTGGCACAACTGACGAAAAATTAGAACAATTAGAAGAATTAAATATAAAAAATGAAACTTTTGAGGAAGGATTAAATGAGTTAAAAGAAGTTGTAAAATACATCAGAGTATTCAAAGTTCCAGACGATAATTTCTGCATCGATTTAACAATCGCAAGAGGGCTTGATTATTATACAGGAACAGTGTATGAAACATTCTTAAATAAATACAGAAAATTAGGAAGTGTCTGCTCAGGAGGAAGATATGATAACTTAGCCGAATTCTACACTGACAAAAAATTACCCGGAGTTGGAATTTCAATAGGTTTATCAAGATTATTCTTCCAACTAATGGATAATGGAATAATAAATGCAGACAACGAAGCAATATCAGACGTTTTAATTATTTCAATGACTGATGATTATGATATGTGTGCTCAAGTTGCAACAAGTTTAAGAGAAGCGGGTATTAACACACAAATTAATATTGAAAATCAAAAAATAAAAAATAAGTTCAAATATGCTGATAGATTAAATGTAAAAAATGTTATTATTATTGGCGAAGATGAAATTAAAAATAATACAGTTACTTTAAAGAATATGATTTCAGGTGAACAAAATAGTTATTCACTTGAAGAGGCTATAAAGGTTTTAAAAAAATAAACTAAAAAAATAGAAGCAGGTAAAAAAACTTGCTTCTATTTTTGCTTAAAATAAGCGCAATCTGAACCAAAAGATAATTTTGAATTTACAATTACATCATAACTACACTTTCCGTCTTTTTGGTAAATACAGTCAGATGAACAATTTATATTTGTCACAAAAATCACCTAAAAGTAGTATAGCCCAAAATTATTTAATTATGCAATATGACTTACAAAATGAATTAACCGTGCAATTTTCGCAATCAGGCTTTCGAGCAATGCAAGTATTTCTACCATGCCAAACTAAAAGATGATTTATAAATGCCAAATCTTCCTTAGCAAAAATTTTTAGCAAATCTTGTTCTATTTTTTCAGGATCTTTTTCATTAGAAAGCCCCATTTTATTTGAAATTCTTTTTGCATGAGTATCAACTGCAATTCCATTTGCTATGCCAAACGCTTCAAGTAAAACAACATTTGCGCTTTTTCTACCAACTCCAGGAAGGGATGTAAGTTCTTCCATAGTTTGAGGAACCAATCCGTTAAAATCTGTTAGAACTTTTTGAGCACAAGCTTTAATATTTGCAGCCTTATTTTTATAAAAACCACAAGAATGTATCAAATTTTCTAATTCTTTAATATCAATTTTTGCAAAATCTTCAATTGTTTTACAACGTTTAAACAACTGTGGAGTAACTTTATTTACTCTTTCATCAGTACATTGAGCAGAAAGCATTACAGCAACTACCATTTCAAAAGGAGTTGTAAAATCCAAACTACATTTTGCATCAGGGTATGTTTCTTTTAATATTTTAACTAATTTTTTTGCTTCTTTTGATGTCATAATGTTAAACCTCCTATAAATTATGCTAAAATTATATAAAATTATTTAATAAAAGTAAAGAAAAGGTATACATAAATATTGAAAAATCGTTTTATTTATGGTAAAATGGTAATGGTTGTAAAAAGATAATACAAAGTATTGTTTGAAATATAAAAATTATTTTTGTCGGTTTTAAGAAATAAAAAGGAAGGATGTATTAGTTTTTGCTAATATACAGGTATTTGTAATGGCGAGTTTAAAGTATGGATATATAAAGAATTTATATATAAAAGGCTCAATAGCAAAATTCACAAGAGAGCTAAATCATTTAGAAGAAAGTCAAAACATTTCAAAATCCACTTTAAATAAATTAGAGGAATTAATTAAAAATGTATCTGAAAAAAATGGAGAATGTAAGAAAAGACATAAAGATATACGAAGGAATTCTAGACGAAATGTTATAGGCGTTATAGGTGCGGAATTTAATAAATTTTTCATGCTTTTTAATGCAGATTCAGATAAGATAAAAAAACAAGATCAAAAGAAACAATTGAGAAAAGAAACCAAAGAAAAACTCACAGAAAATCTAAATAATTATTATTCTGAAAATCTAGAAGAACTTTTTTCTATTTATCGTAAAGCAAGAAAAGCATTTAAAAAAGAATATAAAGCGCAAAAATTAGTTAGTGAAATGAAAGAATGTTTAGTGGCTTTGGGGTGTAATTTTGACAAATATGGCAAAAATGGAGAGGTTGTATCTGTTAAAAGTGTAAGCAAATTACAAGACAGAGGAAATTTGGAAGAAAATATTTTTACAATGTTAAGAAAACATCAGTTTGTGGAGTTTGCGGACGAAGAAACAATAACTATATATAGAGATAAAGAAAATGCAGATAGTGTATTAGAGGAAGCAAAAGGATATCTAAAAGAATTGAAGCAGCTTATAGTAGAAAATGCAGTGAATGAAAAGAGACATAATGATGCAATGCCTGAAAATCAGATACAACCAACGTGCAGACAATATTTAAAAAAACATTATAAATTTTTGCCAATATCTATCATAGAGATGGGATTTGAGATGAGTGATACTATTGGAACAGTTTTTAATTTAGGAAAAGAAAGTGTTCCTCATCCTCTAAAAAAAATACCAAATAGAGTATTTGGTAAATCGTCAAAAGCAAAAGGATACAATAATTTAAATCAATTATTAAATGATTGTAAAGAAGACACATTTATTTTTGGAAACGATAAAGAAGGTGAAAATAATGATCAATCTGTTCCTTTTTTTGAAAGAATACTTAAGATGTATAATGTTACTAAGCAAGATGTAGAATTTGTTAGATATAATCAGATGAAAGGAACTGAAATTCCAGAGGAAAATAAAAAAGAATTCGATAGAAAAATGGATATATATTCAAGATTTCAAAATGAATTTATTGTTCCGCAAGCAAAAAAACTTTATTCACAGATAAGTCCACAAAAACAAGAACGTGGTCTAAGAGAATACTTAAAACTTATTTTTAATAATAATGGTGACTCTGGGGAATATTATTGGGACAAAAATGATAAAGAAAACCAAAATGAATTAATATATTATATACAGAAAGCATCTGAAGATTTTCCTTACATAGAGTTAAGAAAAAAAGCAAAAGAATTATTGAGTAAATATCAATTAAATATTCCATATTATTTAAATCTTACTCAAACGTATGGTATTTCAAAAGATGTACGAGAAACAATAAATACAAAGCTACAATCTTTTGATGGAGAATGTGAAAATTGGGAGGCTTGTATTTTTTTAGAAATTTTGAAAAAAGCAATTGGAATAATGCCTCCAGAAATGCAAGAGCAAATAGATAAAAATAAACCAAAAATTCCTGGGATTCCGCATGTAGATGTAGACTATACATTAGTTGGAAAAACAAATAAAGCTTATAATGCTGAGAATAATCCTCAGATGAATCAGAAAACTTAGGAAGCTTAAAAAATAGAAAAGATTTTAAAGAAAGGGTAAAGAAATACAATATGTAAAATTTTAGAAGTATAAGTCCATAAAACTTATACTTTTAACAGTACAAAACAAAAAGGCAAGTTTACAACTAATAATAAATCTAACATAAAATTAAATTTTTGCTTGCAAAACAGAAGAAAGTATGGTAAAATATTTCTGTTGAAAAATAGGAAAGAAAAAATCCTTACTCATTCAATAAAAGAATGGGTTATAAATCCAAAGGGAGGTGAATAGATAATGAACAAATACGAAAGTGTTATCATTATTAATCCAAGTTTAGACGAAGAAGCATTAAAAGCTTTAGAGGAAAAATTAAAAGGATTAATAGAAGCTAATGGTAAAGTTGAAAAAGTAACAAACATGGGACTTAAAAAATTAGCATATGAAATAAAAAAATGCAAAGAAGCATATTATTTAGTATTCGATTATGAAGCAGAACCAAATTCAATAGCTGAATTTGAAAGAATTCTAAGAATCACAGATGACGTATTAAAATTCATCGTAATCAGAAAAGAAGACTAATAAAAACAAGAGGCCTTAAATAAAGTACAAAGAAAAGAGGAAGATAAATGAACAAAGTAATATTAATGGGAAGATTAACAAGAGACCCAGAAGCAAGATATACACAAACAAACAATACAGTTGTATCAACATTTTCACTAGCTGTAAATAGAAGATTTGCAAGACAAGGTGAAGAAAGACAAGCAGATTTCATAAATATAGTTGCATGGAGCAAACTAGCAGAATTCTGTAATAAATACTTTAAAAAAGGTCAACAAGTTGGAATAATAGGTAGAATTCAAACAAGAACATGGGATGATGATAAAGGTGTAAAACACTATGTAACAGAAGTAATAGCTGAAGAAGCTTATTTTGCAGATAGCAGAAGAGATGGAGATTCATCTACAAGTTCATTTGAAAACACTTTTGGAACATCATTTGGTGCAGGAGCACCAGTAGATAGTGCATCTGATTTTGATGTTTCAGCAAGTGATGATTTACCATTCTAAAGTAAAGAAAGACAAAATCTTTCTTCGATACTAAAAGGAGGGAAAAAACATGGCAGAAAAGAAAACAAATAAAAAATTCAATAATAACAAAAACTATGATGAAGATTACAACCCAAAATTCAGAAAACAAAGAAAAAAAGTTTGCGTATTATGTAGCGATAAAGATTATGAATTAGACTACAAAAATGTAGACCAATTAAAGAAATTTGTTAATGAAAAAGGTAAAATCTTACCAAGAAGAACAACAGGAACTTGTGCTAAACATCAAAGAGATATAACTCTAGCAATAAAAAGAGCTAGACACATTGCTGTATTACCATATGCACAAGACTAATAAGAAAATAAATATTAATAAAAATAGTAAAACCGTTGACTTATCAATGGTTTTATTATTTGGAAAAAATTGGAAAGTTTAAATACTTATAGTGGTATATAACTAAAAAATAAGAAGAAAAAATGAAAGGAGAAAAGAATACAAAATGGAAAATGAAGAAAATATTTTAGGAAAAGAAAAAATAACAAAATTAATAATGAAGTTTGGAATTCCATGTGTTGTTTCGTTATTAGTAAATTCATTATATAACATAGTTGACCAAATATTTATCGGAAGAAATGTAGGATATTTGGGAAATGGAGCAACAAATGTAGTATTTCCACTAGTTATAATTGCACTAGCATTTTCATTAATGTGTGGTGACGGTGGAGCAAGTTATTTAAGTTTAAAATTAGGAGAAAAGAAAAAAGAAGAGGCAAGCAAAGGTGTAGTAAACGCAATTTTATCATGTGCAATATTATCAATAATTTTATGTGCAATAAGTTTAATATTTATGCCACAATTATTAGGATTATTTGGTTGTACAGATGCATTAAAAGATTATGCATATAAATACGGATACATAATTGCAATTGGGTTACCATTTTCTATGATAGGAACAACTTTAAACTCAATAATAAGAGCTGATGGAAGTCCTTTATATTCAATGGTTTCCATGATAGTGGGTGCTATTTTAAACATAATTTTAGACGCAATATTAATGTATAAATTTTCAATGGGAATAGCTGGTGCTGCAATTGCAACAGTTATAAGTCAAATTTTAACTTTTATTTTAAATGTAATTTATATAAAAAGATTTAAAACAATAAAAATAAATAAAAAATCATTTAAATTAAGTTCAAATATATCAGGAAAAATATTAATGCTTGGAATAAGTAGTTTTATAACTGAAATGAGCTTTGTATTACTTATGATAGTACTAAACAAATCACTTGTAAAATATGGAACTAATTCAAAATTTGGTCCAGAAATACCAATTACTGTACTTGGAATTGTAATGAAAATTAGTCAAATATTAAATAGTATTATAATAGGAATTGCTGCAGGAGCTCAACCTATTATTGGATACAATTATGGAGCAAGACAAAATAAGAGAGTTAAAGAAACTCTAAAGATAGTATTAGGAATAAGTTTAGTAGTAAGCACAATTGCTTTGATATTATTCCAGACAATACCAGACAAATTAATTGCAATATTTGGTAGTGGAGACGAAATATATATTGAATTCGCATGTTTGGCATTCAGAACATACTTACTACTTTGCATTTGTAATGGAGTTCAAATTCCATCAGGAATATTCTTCCAAGCAATTGGAAAAAGTATAAAAAGCGCAATACTTTCATTATCAAGACAAATACTTTTCTTAATACCTGCAATTCTAATATTAGGAAAAACATTTGGTATAGATGGAATTTTATATGCAGGACCAATTGCAGATGGATTAGCATTTGTTTTAGCATGTATACTTTTAATTAAAGAAATTAGAAACTTAAGTAAGACAAAACATGCAACAAGTCAAACTGTTGAAAATAATGAACAAACAAAATCTAATATAGATAAAAAACTTATTATTACAATCAGCAGAGAATATGGTTCTGGCGGAAGATATGTAGGAAAGCTTGTTGCCGATAAATTAGGACTAAAACTTTATGATAAGCAATTTGTAGAAGTATTAGCAAAAGAAACTGGTCTTTCAGAAGAATATATCGAAAACAATGAACAAAAAAGAAGCAAACTTGCCACTTTAAATGATGGATATTACTTTGGACTTAATAATGCTGATGAACTATTCTTGAAAGAAACTAAATTAATTAAAGAAGTTGCAGACAGAGAGTCTTGTGTAATTATTGGTAGATGTGCAAACTTTGTTTTGAAAGACAGAGAAGACGTTGTAAAAATATTTATATACAGCGACATGGAAAATAAAATAAAAAGAGCAACTGAGTTTTATGGCTTAGACAAGTCAAAAGCTGAAAAAGAAATAAAAAGCTTAAATAAATTAAGAGCGAATCATTATAAATTCTATACTGACAGAGAATGGCGTGATTTCAATAACTATGACCTATGCATTAATAGCGATACTTTAGGGGTTGAAAAAACTGCTGACCTAATTTGTGAATTCATAAAAGAAAGATAAAAAACATTTCTAAAATTGTAAATGATACACAAATTTTGTGAAATGATTCAGAGAAAAACATATTTAAAATAAAAAACAACATTTTGAACCAGAGAGCAAAAAAGTGCGTTACTGAGACAAAATGTTGTTTTTTATATATACTATACTATCGTAAATATATGGTTTTATAAAAAACACATTATATAAAAATATCTATAATTTACTTTAGAATTTTATAAAAGTAAGGAAAATTAATCATTATTTTTAAGTTGTGCATAGAACCTAAAAAATTCTTTAAGTATTATACTAAAAAAATGTAGTGTGACTAGGAATGCAATTTTACTAAACACAAAATAGAAAAGGGAGGAGAAAAACAGATGAAAAATCAAACAAGAAAAACAAAAGAAACAAAAGGAATAACTCTAATTGCGTTAATAATAACAATAATTGTATTAATAATACTAGCAGGAGTAGCCTTAAACGTATTAACAGGAGAAAATGGAATAATAAACAGAGCTCAACAAGCAAAAGAAAATACAGAAGAAAGACAAGTATATGAAGAAGTACAAATTGCAGTAGACAGTCTGTATCTTGAAACAAATATAAATAGTATGACACAA
>JAFTFU010000039.1 GCA_017458285.1 Clostridia bacterium
CATATTATTTTTTTAAAACTATAAACGAACAAAAATAAAAAGGAGATGTCCGCAGAACAGGCAGAATGATATGGGATTTTTTGGGTGTTAAAAAATTAACAGTTTGTTTTCTTGTATTATGGGTAAGTTTATTGTATAATAAAAATCTTGGCTTTCTCCTCTAGCTAAAACATGGTCTCCTAAATCTATTAAGAAAGTTTTTACTTGGCTAAAGTCTTCTGGCGTTTCTGTCCATCCATTTGCTTGATCTACTAAATCTTTTGTTGGATTTTCGTTAGTAGAATAATATACTTTTGCTGCTGCTTTTAATTCGTCTGGCAATATTATTCCTGCATTTGTCATTGTTGTACTGTAATCTGATCCTAATTCATTTGTATTTAATACATATGTATTTTCTTCAAATGGAATTTTTCCTAATATTTGTACTTGACTAATCGTTCCTGAGTAGTTGTTTAGTACGTTTATATTTACGTTTGCTTGTCTTTGGTCTTTGTCTACTATTGCTTCTTGTGGTGCTACTGTTTTTGAACCGTCTTTATCGTAGTTTGTAGCTGTTTGATTTGTAAGTAATGATTGTGGTGAAACTAAGCTTAATCCTACATTTACTTTGTTTACAGTCTCTGTAGTTTTTAAGTTTCCATTTATATCATATTGGTCTTGTCCTTTGTAATAATAGTTTTCCATATTTTCATTTGACGCATATAATTCTATATTAGTATTTGTTGTTGCTATTCTTGGGTCTGGTGTTATATTTGCATCAACTGTTATTGAGTAACTTGCTTCTTTTTCATTTTCTGTTAGTATTTTTATGAATTTAGCTCCATCTTGCTCATATACTTCATAACTTGTTATTTCTACATCGCTGTTATCTATCGTAACTTTATTGATGTTTACATCCAAAATTTCTTTTGGCAATTTTAGTAAAAATGCTCCATTTACCCATTTTTCTTCATTACTGTTTTCATCAGTTTCTGTTTTTATAACAAGTTTAAAGTTATTTTCTGTTTCTTGTGTTGTTATTACATTTTTACTTATACTTAATTTTGCTACTGATAAAGATTCTTCATATCCTGCTGAATGAATATCTTGGTTTACAAATTTGTCTCCTAAATATCCTTCAATTGTTGATTTTATGTATTGTAAATTATCAAATTCTTCTTTTTCAAATTTTTCTACTATTGCTTCGTCATTTAATTCTTTAACATTATAAACTGTTAAAGATGTTTCTTTATTAGTTACACTTGTTTCTATTCTTATATGTTTTACTGAATTTTCGTATTTGTATGGATTACTTGAGTTGTATTTTCCCCAATTTTCTTTTGTAAATGTTTCTATTAATTCATCTGTTTCGTCATTATATACTTTTATGTATCCATCAGCGCCTAACATTGTTTCAGGATTTGAAAAATATATTCCTATATTTGTTGTTATGTCTTCCATGCTAATTTCTTTTGCATCTGTTGTTACAAATCTATCACTTACAATTGCAGCCCCATTTTTTCTTTCTTTCATTACTAATGAATCTACTGCGCCTTCAGTTCCTGTGTAGGCTGTCCATGTTACAATGTATTTATCGTCTTTTTCTGTTTCTACTGTTCCATTATATATTCTTAATGGTTTTTTCTTTGTAACAATATATCTTACATATGGTGTAGTTACATATTTTCCAACTTTTACTTCAAATTTTGCAACTTTTCCTGCAGGTTTACGATATGTTACAATTACTGTTCCTTGTGCGGTGTTAGATTTATATGGATTTGTAAATTCTTCATTTGTATTGTTATATCCTTCATAATTTGCTTTAACTGGCACTTTTATTTCTAATACTTCTTCTGGATTTCTTTCTTCATATGCTTCTTTTGGATATGTTGCATTTACAGTAAAAGTATTTTCTCTTGCTATAGTTGTTTTTACTATTCCATCTTCTACAGTTGCCTCTTTTTGTGCAGTAAATATTCTTGTAGTTTCGTCGTATGTGTAAGTTACATTTGCTCCTACAACTTCAACTTTTATTGGTGCATATCCATTTACTTCTGGTAGAGTTCCTTCTACATATGATTTGCTTAATATTAATTCTTGTTTTTCTTCTCTTGCATTTACTGTAAATTGAATTTTTAAATCATCTGTATCTGCTAATCCATTTATGTCTTTTGTTTGATTCATATTATATAAGCTTGTTTTTGTTTCTCCATACCAATCTACATCAAAATAAACTGTTTTTTCTATTTTTGTTTCTGTTCCGTCTTGTGCAACATGAGTTCCTGTTAATGTAACACTATTTACTTTGCTGTATTTAGTAGTATCATTTCCTATTGCAGCAGTTTTTCCAGCAGCTGTGCTATAGTTTCCGCTTCTTACTGTTCCTTGTAGAATTTTTTGTGTTCCATTATTTATTTGGTTTAGCTCTATTGTTTTTGTATTTGCTGCAATATAATTGTTTTTTACTTCATTATCTTTTACGATTGCTGTTTGAAGATACATATTATCGCTATTTACTGTGATTTTTCCGTCTTTTAGATATCCATTTGTTAACACTTTAAGTTCCATGTAAAGAGTGTCTTCTTTTCCAACTTCCCTGCATGTTCCACG
>JAFTFU010000040.1 GCA_017458285.1 Clostridia bacterium
AAGTAAAAAACATAGAATTTGATTTAGACAAAATGGTTGTATATAAAGATAAACAAGAAATAGTTTTAACAAGTTTAGAACTAAAAATATTAAGTTTATTATTTAGCAATATAAACAAGGTGGTTACAAGAAGAGACATCATAGAAAAAATTTGGGAGTGGACAGGAAATGATGTAAATGACAACACAGTTACAGTATATTTAAAAAGAATACGAGAAAAGTTAGAAACAGATATAATTATCACGATGAAAGGAATTGGATATAGGATTGATGAAGAATAAAATTGAACTAAAAAAAACTATAATATGTAGCATAATAATTACAATAATATTTTCTGGTTTTTTTGTAATATTTGAAACAATAAAATATAGAACATATACGGTAAAATTCAATGAAAAAATTGCAGGTATTATAACAAAAGTGAAAAATGAATATCCTGAAATAACCACAAATGATTTAATGGAAATTATGAATTCAAAGCAAGATGTAAATAGTGAGATTTTCAAAACATATTCAGTTGATTTAGAACAAAATTCTATAATTTTAGAAAATGAACAAAGCTTTATAAAATTCAGTATTTTAACATTTATGCTTTCAATTGTTTTGGCAATTTCAATAATATTTGTATTTTTAAAATATAATAAAAATAAAGACAAAACACTAAAAATGATAACACAATACATAGAGGAAATAAATAACAGGAATTATAAATTAGATATTGAAAGTAACACAGAAGACGAACTATCAATACTAAAAAATGAAATTTATAAAA
The DNA here is from genome assembly GCA_017458285.1 of Clostridia bacterium. GTDB lineage: Bacteria > Bacillota > Clostridia > TANB77 > CAG-508 > CAG-269. Next base: position 773 of record JAFTFU010000040.1, read on the forward strand.
CAACTATAATGCTCAAAGAAGTTGCTGAAAATTCCATGAAAGATAAAGTAAATTTAAAAGATTCGCTTTCAGATATATCTCATCAGCTAAAAACTCCAATAACATCAATAATGATTATGCTAGACAATATTATAGACGAACCAAGCATGAATGCAGACATTAGAACAGAATTTATAAAAGACATAAAAAGAGAAATACTTAATATCAATTTTTTAGTAAATTCACTTTTAAAATTATCAAAGTTAGACAGTAATACCGTAAAGTTTAATTCAAAAGAGGAATACGTAGAAGATTTAATAGATGAAAGTGTTAAAAATGTTTCTGTAATTTGTGATTTGAAAAACGTTGAAATTAGAAAAAATGGAGATAGAAAAATAAAATTAAACTGTGACAGAAAATGGCAAGTTGAGGCAATTACCAATATTTTAAAAAATGCAATTGAACACTCAAATGAAAATTCTGTAATTGATATATCATATAGCCAAAATAAAGTTTATTCTAAAATTGAAATTAAAGATTATGGAAATGGAATTGATAAAAAAGAATTGCCACATATTTTTGAAAGATTTTATAGAGGAGAAAATTCAAAATCTGATAGTGTGGGAATTGGACTTGCATTATCTAAGTCTATAATTGAAAAAGACGGCGGAAATGTTGAGGCAGTATCAGAAATCGGAAGCGGTACTAAATTTGTGATTAAATACTCTTTAATTTAAAAAATGAACATTTTGTCTCAGAGAGCATAAAAATTGCGTCACTGAGACAGAAAGTTAAAATAAAAAAATGAACATTTTGTCTAAGAAGGAAGAAAAAATGCGTCTACTAGCAGAAAATGTATAATTTAAAAAAACAACATTTTGTCTCAGAGAGCAGAAAAATTGCGTTACTGGTGGAAAATGTTAAATTATAAAAACAACATTTTGTCTAAGAAGGCAGAAAAAGTGCGTCACTGAGACAGAAAGTTAAAATTAAAAAATACATATCTAATCTCAGTTGAAAAAAGAAAAAATTTATGATATTATATTGGAAGATATTAAGTAAAAAATGGAGTTGAAAATGATTAAAAATCAATATAAAAAATGGATAATATTTGCTTTAGGTGTAATATTTATAGCAACATGCATTACAACACAAGTTTTAGAAAACAACTCGTTGCACACTGATCATTGTGACATTGATAATTGTCCAATGTGTAATCTGATAAATATATCAACAAACCTTATTAATAAATTAGATATTATACTTATTAGCATTCTTATATATATAACAAATGTTCCTTTAGTAAAATTAGTAATTACAAAAATTGTAGAAACACACAAAAACACATTAATAGAATTAAAGGTAGTACAAATAAAATAAAGCCAATCATAAAGAGAATAAAAATGATTGGAGGAACAAAAAGTGAATTTTAAAAAAATAATTTTAATAATATTAGCAATTATAATAGTATTAGGAGCGGGAGCATTAATATTTAAAACAGGAAACAAAAATGAAAGTGGAAACAATAAAATACAAGTAGTTTCAAGTAACTTTGCAAGTTATGATTTTTTAAGAGCAATAATAGGAGATAATAGCAACGTAGAACTAACATTTTTAATTGGTCCAGGAAAAGAAGCTCACAGTTATGACCCAACAGCACAAGATTTAATAAAAATACAAAATGCAGATTTATTTGTATACATAGGTGGAGAAATGGAAAAATGGTCTGATAAAGTATTAGATTCAATAGAAGATAAAGAAATGAAAATAATATGCATATCAGAAGATGTAGAACAAATTGAAGAACAAGAAGTAGACGGAGC
>JAFTFU010000041.1 GCA_017458285.1 Clostridia bacterium
CAATGAATGGTGGGGGAAAGGGTATACTGAATGGGTTGCAACTAAGCAAGCAAAACCTTTATTTAAAAACCACGAGCAACCGAAAATACCCTTGAATAATAATTTTTATGATTTATCAATAGAGGAGAATATTATTTTTCAAAGCAAATTAGCAAAAAGGTACTCAATTGATGGTTTTGTAATTTATCAATATTATTCGTGTAATGAGAGCAAATACGGAAAGAAAGTTGGAGAGCGGGGGAGACTATTATTAGAAAAGCCAACCGAACTTTATTTAAAAAGTCAAAAAATAGAAGAACCATTTTGTTTATATTGGGCAAATCATGATTGGAGAAAAACTTGGTTTGGTCAAGATAAACAAATTGTATGGCCACAAGAATATGGGGACGAAAAAGATTGGAAGGATTTTTTTAATTATAACTTGCAGTATTTCAAAGATGAACGATATATAAAAATTGATAATAAGCCTGTATTTTTTGTGTTTGCAAGTTGGCATTTTAAAAGCATTGAGCTTTTTATAAATCTTTGGAATCAATTAGCAAAAGGAAATGGTTTTAATGGGATTTATTTTGTTAAAACAGTAGACGCTAGAACTAATGAGTCTCTTTCTCTGTTTAATGCAGTTTATAGACGCGAACCTTTTTACACCTTTTCAAAAGGAAATTCATTTTTTAAATTGGGAATCCGTTTTTTGAAAATTAGATTATCTCGAATAGTTAATAATTTATTGCTCGCAAAATCAAAAAAGAAATTATTTGCATATAAAATGGATTATAAGACATATTGGAAAAAGTTAAACGACAAAGAAATCGATTCTCGAACTATTCCTGGAGCTGTATTCGAATGGGATAACACCCCAAGAAAGGGATATAATGGTCAGATGCTGAGTGATTTTTCTGTTGTTGACTTTGAAGACGGCTATTCTAAATTATATCGGAGAGCTTGTGAAAATAACGCACCATTTATTGTTTTTAATGCGTGGAACGAATGGGCAGAAGGGGCGTTTATGGAACCGAGTGAAAAATATAAATATAGTTGCTTAGAAATAATCAGAAAAATAAAAGAGGGTTATAAAGAATAGATAGCAATGAAATTTTCGATTTGCAAAAGTATTGATTACCAGATGCTAATCTATCGTGGATTAGTTTAAAATTAAACAAGACAATTCTTTCCAGAGAGGAAATTGATATTTTTGATTTTTATCCTTTCCTTTAAAAAGATATGTTTTGATTAAAGAATTGGTATGGTACTATTAAAGTTTGGATTTAAGGGATAAGATGCAAAATGCAGATGGTTTCTTTTTTTAGATGTAGCAATAGATTATATCAAATTAGACATCGCTATGTAGGACTGTTTCTTTATACAATTTCAATAAACAAGATGATATTTTTCTCCTTTATGGAAGTGAAGTTTTTTGATGCTTTTTATTTTCTAAAGGCGTTGAGACAAAGGAATTAATTGATAGACTTAACTCTTTTTTAATTGTTCAAAGAGAAAAACATAGTCAAAATTGTTAAAAAAATAAAATAGGCATATTAGTCAAAGTATATAAACTCAATCGGTAAAATGTTAAATTTGGAGTGATTAATAGAATGATTTCTGTTTGTTTGTGTGTATATAATGGAGCAATGTATTTAGAGCAGCAATTGCAAAGTATTGTCAATCAAACATTATTACCTGATGAGGTAATAATCTTTGATGATAATTCCACAGATGATAGCTATAAGATAATAAATGAATATGCTTGTAAATATAGCAAAATTAAATGGATATGTAGATTCAATAACGAAAATTTGGGCTTTATAGAGAATTTTAAAAACTGCTTGGCTAAAGCTTCAGGAGATTTAGTTTTTTTATGTGATCAGGATGATATTTGGGAATTAGATAAATTGGATGATAGTGTTTCTATTATGCAAAGAAATCCGCAGATTTCTTTATTAGTTACAAACTATTCCATAAAATATGAAAAACAAAGCAAGCATAATAAGCAAAACCTAAATAATTCAGGGACAATAGAACACGTTTTGTCCCCGAATGCTTTGACAAATAATTACAGACCCGGGTGTACTTTTTGTATACGCAAACAATTACTTAGTCTTTATTTTTTGTTTTGGGATAATAAGTATTATCATGATTATTTATTATGGCGTTTGGCAATTGTCACTGATGCTGCATATTTATATAACAAAAGATGCATTATATGGAGAAGACATGCAAATAATGCTTCAGATTATAGAGGGGGGAAGATTACTTTTGAAAATTTTGTCAAAAGGAAGACTAGAATTCAAAATGATATCTCTTGGTTTAAACGGATTTCTAATACAGTATCACCAAGTTGGAAAAATGTTGTAAAAGAATATTTTGATTATTTAAATTTAAGATTACAACTTTATACTAGTAATAAAGTGGGTTGTTGGATTAAATTATTCAAATATAGAAGGTTTTATTCAACGTTTAAATCTTGGATTTTAGATTACTTGCTTTGCATAAAATATAAAGGAGAAGAAAAAAATGACTTCTATAATAATTCCAACTTTTAATAGGGAAAAGAGTATTTATAAATCTGTTTCTAGTATTTTAAATCAAACAATAAATGATATTGAAGTTATTGTTGTGGATGATGGTTCAACCGATAATACATATGAAGTCATCTCTAATATTCATGACGATAGAATTGTATATATAAAAACAAATCATCTTGGGGCCTGCAATGCTAGAAATGTGGGAATTAATCTAGCCAAAGGAGAATATATTGCTTTTAATGATAGTGATGATGAATGGTTTACAACAAAACTTGAGGAATACTTACATATACAAAGGGTGTATTCTCCCGATTTTATTTGTTCTTCTGTTTTATCAAATAGTGAAAGAGGAGAAGGGGTTATTAAAGGGTTAAATATAAAATCGGGTTTTTTAAAGAAAAGCAAAACAGCACTTGGATGTAGTACGCAAACTTTTTTTGGGAAAAAAACTGTTTTTGAAGAGGAGTCTTTCGACATAAATATGCCCCGACTGCAAGATTATGATTTAATGATTCGACTAAAAAAGAAGTTTAATATTTATTATTATAATAAAGTACTTGTCAAACAATATATTCAAAACGATTCAATTTCGATGGCAAAAGATAAATTGCAAATATCTTTAGGTTTAATTGAAAAGAAATATAGTAAAGTTGATGATTGGTCATATATAAAGAAAGATCTATCTAGGTTTTATTCTATGTTATCTAATGATGCTAACAGCAAACAAGAGGCCATTAGTTTTTTAATAAAAAGTATTAAATTGAATGTTAAATTTAAAACAATCATAAAACTCCTATTAGTACAACTAAATCTTAGATAATTAAAGGAGAAAGTATGTAAATGCTTTACAAGTTAAAAAATCTTTTTTTTGATATTTCCATTTTCTTTTACGTTTTTTTTTATGTCTTATCGGCAACAACTAATAGGTCAATTAGTTCACACGGCAATGTTATCATTTTATTATGCTCACTCCTGTGTCTTTTTTCATTGCTAATGACTAAAAAATTTGATTCGAAAGTTATATTTGTGCATTTTATTTGTTTTATTGTTGCAACTTTGGCGGCTTTCTTTTCAGGAGGGACATCCATTGTTTATATTGGAGTAGCGATATTATGTTCATATAAGATTGATTTTAAGAAAGCCAAAAAGTTCGCTTTATGCGCTTTGATTATAGGTACGTTATTTGTCATGTTTTTGTTTGCATTAGGTATCATTGATCAAAGTGTAAGATATCGAGAAGATGGGTTTGTTAGATATTCTTTTGGATTTAATCATCCAAATGTACTTGGACAATTTTATTTTATAATTTGTTTGTTAATTATAGATTGCTTTTATTCAAAGCTGAATTTGAAGATTTCAATACCTTTACTAATAATTCTTTTGTTTATTTTTATTTTTACAGATAGCAGAACTAGTTTTTGGTGCACTATTCTATTATTTTTGGTAAGTTTTTTATTAAAGAAAGCTAAAACCTTAAATAAGATGTTTTTGTTTGATTTTTCCCCTATTTTTTTCATGGTTTTAATAATAAGTTTGAGTTTATTATATGGCCGCAATCAGTTGATTTATGATGTTAATAATCTATTGTCAGGAAGAATATCATCAATTCATCGATTTTTGAACGATTATCCAATTACTTTCTTTGGACAAGAGGTGTTTTTAAGGGGATCCTTTGATACCATAGCTTATGGTGGAGTGGGGGCTGTTTTGGACTCGAGCTATGGTCGATTAATAATTATGTATGGAATAGTTCCAACTTTAATTTTTATCATAGGTTATTGCTTCTCGTTGAAAACATTTAGGAATTTGGGTGGAAAAGGAACTTATATTGCTTTGTTAATTTACTCAATATATATAATTTTTGAGGCTTCAGCATGTAATTTTGCAACAAACATTTTTATTTTGTCATTCTCAGAAGCATTGTTCAATATTTCAAAGAAAAACAAATCAATATTTATTAAGAACAAAAGTGTCTGTTAGGTAAACATTATGCTTAAACTAATATCTAAAACGTTTTTGATAATTCATTCTTTTTTAATTTGCGTACGGATTTTACCTTTTAAATATGCAATTAGGGTTCCTATATTTTTTGGCTATAAATGTAAGATTAAGGTGGCAAAGAAAGGTTTGATTTCTTTTTCGTCACCTGTAAGTTGTGGTATGGTCCATTTTAATTCGAATGTTGGGACCAGGGGGATTCTCAGCCAACCAAGTGTATTTGAAATAAGCGGTAATTTAATTCTGGGGAAAGGGATTCTTTTTGGAAAAGGGGCCGTAATTAGAGTTGCTAAAAATGCAACTTTAGTAATTGGAAATAATTTAACATGTAACAAAAACTTATATATACAATGTGAAAAAGAAATCGTGATTGGCAATCATTGTTTGTTTGGTTGGTGCACCTCTATACGTGATACTGATGGTCATCAATTGCTATCAAATAATTCTATTATAAATAATTCGGAGAAAATAATAATTGGTGAAAAGGTCTGGATCGCCTCTAATGTTGATGTATTAAAAGGGGCGATAATACCCAATGGATGCGTTGTGGGGACTAGGACATTGGTGAATAAGAAATTTGACGAAGAAGGTATATTAATAGTTGGGATTCCTTCAAAGAAAGTCAAGAGTAATATAAAATGGGAGGTTTGATATTTGAATATGGAAGATAAAAAAATGTTATATCAATCTATTTCATATCTTATAGGAACGGTTATTGTTGCAATAGGAACGTTTTGTTTATCTGTTTTTTATTCCAAAATGTTTGCTCCGAGTGAATTTGGGGTATATTCATTGGTTTTTTCCACATACTCGTTGATTAATACTGCTCTTGCTGGTTGGATTATATCGTCAATTATACGATTTTATAAAGAATACGAAATTGAAGATTTGGCCTTATTCAAAGCAACCTTATTTAAATCTTTTGTGGCCCTATCATCTATTGTATTTATAATCGTTTTAATTTGCTTTCTTGCGATGGGTACTGCTAGCTTAATTGGCCAATTATCCATCATATTTTCTATTTGTTTTTTTTTCGGGAATTTAGTTAATTTCGTTAATTCTTTTTTTAGGGCAAGACAAGAGAGCAAAAAATATAATTTGTTTTCAATTGTAAATTCGGTTTTTAAAATAATACTTGTACTAGTTTTATATTATTTGTTTAATCTTAAAAATGTTGTTTCTATTGCTTTATCAATTCTGTTTTCTGAAGTGTTAGTTTTTATTATTCAAATAGTATATGAAAGGAGTTTTTTGTATCTTTTTTCAAAAGAATTTGACTTTAAAATCATTAAAAAAATGGCAAAATATGGAATCCCTTTAATCATCGTATCAATTAGTAATTGGGTTCTCAATATATCTGATCGCTACATAATAGGCTTTTACTTTAATGGAATGAATGAAGTCGGTGTTTATTCATATTCATATAATTTGTCAAATTCGTTGATCAATACATTATCTCAGTTCCTAATGCTTGGTGCATATCCGGCAATAATCAGTGAGTTCAAAGAAAAAGGTGAAAAAAAAACAAGTTTCTTGATTAATAAATATATTAAGACTTTCTTATTTATAATGATTCCTTCAGTTGTAGGGCTGTGTTTAATATCTCAAAAAATGTTCAAGGTATTTGTTGACGATAATTATTACGATGGGTATAGTGTTTTTTATTTGTCGGCAATAGGTATTGCGCTTTCTTCTCTAAGTCAATATTTTAATAAACCATTCGAATTAAAAAAGCAAACATTTTTTATCTCGATTGTTTTTACAATATGCGCAATTATAAATGTTGCACTAAATTTTGGCTTAATCCCATTTTTCGGTTATAAGGTAGCTGCAATAACAACAGTTTTCTCTTATTTTTTGTATTGTTTAATCATTTATATTCTTTCTAGAAGATTGATTAAAATACAATTTGATTATATTTATTTAGCGAAATTAGCCTTTGCTAATATTGTTATGGGGATATCGGTTTTTGTTTTAAATCTTTTTGTTAATGATTCAGTTTATTCAATTATTCTCGAGGTAATAGTTGGAGTTATAGTTTATTTGGCTTTATCATTTTTACTTAAATTGATTCCTTTTGATATTCGTAAAAAAGAAGAATCGTTAAAATGAGAAGGGGTAAATTGATATATATATATATATATATTACAAAGTGGCTTATAGTTGTATAAAAATCACACATTACCAAGAGCAATTTAAAATGAAAATTTGGTACTTTTAAATGTGAAAATCGAGTGTTCAATGTTGTTTTAAATTCTTTTAAAACTATATTTTTGTGATGGATGTAAGTTTTAAGTGACACTAGACCGACAAGCCAAAGAAGCCGCCTACATGCAATCCTTAAGGAAATCAAGTATTCTAATTAAATCCTTTTATTGATTATAAAATAGTGTTGATAAGGGGACTCGATATGAAACGTTTGATTCTATAGATGTTGGTGAGAATGCTGATGATAGCGAACTAACAAAATGTAAAAAAGGCTTGTTTCTGATTTAATGATTTTAGAGAAAATGTCTGAGATAGTTAATAAATAACATGGGATGCTTAATTATGCCTTATATAGAAAAAAGAAAGCAAGGAAGCATTTTAAAGTAGACAACATATTGAGAACAGGGGGCACTAATAAAAAACAAAGTTTTTTAGCATTGCTTCTTTGTCAAGATATAGACAAAAAAGTGTATCCATGGATGTACAATAATAGTCAAACAATCTTATCAATATAGGTGTGACAAAATGTTAAAGTGTGTCATAATATTCGAGATGATTTGGGGTTATCTACTGATTACATTGAATCAAGCAAAACTGAGTTTAAGATTGGATAATGTGTGTAACAAAAAAAGTATAAATTAAAGGAAAGTAAAAGATTTTGATTAAAGGATGCCATGGGTATTTCTTCTAAAATGCCACGTTTAAAAATGCTGTATGTTATTTGCTGCATATAGATATTAGTAAATTAAAAAAGGTTCAGTTTAACATAACATTTGATTATTTTGTCAACGATTTTTGAGTTAACTAGTTCGTTTGTTGTATCAATAATGAAAGAAAGGGGTTTAACGATGAAAGGTATTATTTTAGCAGGTGGTAGTGGAACAAGACTATATCCACTTACATTAGTTACATCAAAACAATTATTACCCATCTATGATAAACCAATGATTTATTATCCATTATCTGTATTGATGATGGCAGGAATCAAAGATATTTTAATTATTTCTACTCCTGTGGATTTACCAAGGATGGAACAATTATTAGGAGATGGATCCAAATTTGGAATCCATCTATCCTATAAGGTACAACCATCTCCTGATGGTTTGGCACAAGCTTTTATTTTAGGCGAAGAATTTATCGGTGATGATGCTTGTGCCATGATATTAGGAGATAATATCTTTTATGGAGCTGGATTAGTTAAACATCTGCAAAACTCTGTAGAAAGAGCAGAAAGAGGTAGAGCTACTATCTATGGATACTATGTCAATGATGAAGAAGCAAAAAGATTTGGTATTGTAGAATTAGATCAAGATAAGAACGCGGTATCTATTGAAGAAAAACCCGAACATCCAAAATCTAATTATGCAGTGACTGGATTATACTTCTATCCTAAGGGAGTATCTGCTAAAGCAAAACAAGTTAAACCATCTAAACGTGGTGAATTAGAAATCACCACGTTAAATAACATGTATTTAGAAGAAAAGAATATCCATGTTACTACTTTAGGTAGAGGATACTCTTGGTTAGATACTGGTACTTATGAATCTTTAAGTGATGCTTCTGAATATATTAAATTATTAGAAACACATCAAGGTATTCAAGTATGTTGTCCTGAAGAGATTGCGTATAAAAACGGATGGATTACAAAAGAAAAGTTGCTAGAAGCTGGTGAATTGATGAAAAAGAATGATTACGGACAACATTTATTAAATGTTGCTCAAGGAAAGATTAAATATTAAACCTATTATGAAAGTATTTGTTACAGGTGTAGGTGGTCAACTCGGATATGATGTTATGAATGAGTTGATCAAAAGAGGTCATCAAGCAATCGGAAGTGATATTCAAGACACTTCTATCTTTAGGGATTATCGAAAACTAGATATTACAGAAAAAGAAGCAGTAGAAAGAGTCATTTTAGATGTGAATCCAGATGCTATTATCCACTGTGCAGCTTGGACTGCTGTAGATAATGCCGAAGATGAGGATAAAAGAGACTTAGTTACTAAGATTAATGTTGGCGGAACTCAAAACATTGCTGATGTTGCTAAAAAACTCAACATTAAGATGATGTATATCTCTACTGATTATGTCTTTGATGGTAAAGGTAATAAACCTTGGGAACCAGATTGCAAAGATTATGCTCCACAAAACCATTATGGTGAAACCAAATTAGGTGGTGAATTAGCTGTATTCGATACTTTAGATAAGTATTTTATTGTCCGTATCGCTTGGGTATTTGGTCAAAATGGAAAGAACTTCATTCGAACCATGTTATCTTTAGCAGATAAAGGCTACAAAGAATTAAGAGTAGTAGATGATCAAATTGGAACACCTACATATACTTATGATTTGGCAAGATTATTAGTAGACATGATAGAAACCGATAAATATGGTTACTATCATGCAACCAATGAAGGTGGATATATCTCTTGGGCAGACTTTGCTAAAGAGATATTTAAACAGGCCAAGAAAGAAGTCGTTGTTCATCCTGTTACTACAGAAGAATATGGTCTATCTAAAGCAAAAAGACCATATAATAGTAGATTAGATAAGTCTAAATTGATTCAAAATGGATTTACACCACTACCTGATTGGAAAGATGCATTACGAAGATATTTAGAGCTTTATAAAGGAGAATAAGGTCATGGCGGATAAAACAATTGGAAACTTCACTTTCCATGAAACTAGTATCAAAGGTGTTTGCAAGATTGATGTTAAGAAATATGGTGATAACCGTGGATACTTCATGGAAACCTACAAAAAAGCAGATTTTGATGCTGCTGGATTAGTTTATGACTTTGTTCAAGATAATCAGTCAAAATCAAAGAAGGGAGTCCTAAGAGGACTCCACTTCCAGAAGACATATCCACAAGCAAAACTTGTGAGATGTCTTGAAGGAAAAGTCTTTGATGTTGCTGTCGATCTAAGAAAAGATTCTCCTACTTATGGTAAATGGGAAGGAGTTATCTTAGATGCAGAATTAGGAAATCAATTTATGATCCCTAGAGGTTTTGCTCATGGTTTCCTAGTATTAACAGAAACAGCCACTTTTGTCTATAAATGCGATGAATTATATCATCCTGAAGATGAAGGTGGAATTATGTATAACGATGAAGAAATCGGTATAGAATGGCCTTCTATTGATGGTGAGATATTATTGAGTGAGAAAGATAAAAAACATTTATTGTTGAAGAACGCCAAGGTTTTATTTTAAAGGTTATTAGGTTAACTTATGACAATAAAAGAAATTGGCTAATAAATTTAAGAATATCATATTTAAAAGGAAATAGAGTTTATAAAAATCATAGTTTCATTGTTATAGGTATGTTGCACTTTTCTATTGGTTTTTTAAAAAACTTTTGCTTCAAATTTAATTGAAGTGAATATGGCATTCAAATTGTTTTATTATTTAAAAGTATGCTTTTAACAAACGTGAATGGCGTATTATATTTGGTTTTCTCATTTCTTGTGCAACCAGAATAATATAGGAGAAACCCATATATTATCACGCTCATATGCAATACTAAATTTTAGTTTTGATATGGTTATCAAATGGTTTTTTTGATGCTGAACATTCTATAAAACAATTACATTTATCTTACAAGTTTTGAATATGAAAGAGGTTTAATATGAGAGAAATCACGTCATTGGATGAGTTAAAAAAAATCGAATTAGAAATCATGAAAAAGATTCATGACTTTTGTGTTGAAAAAGACATAACATATTTCTTAGCTTATGGAACTTTAATAGGAGCCATAAGACATAAGGGTTTTATTCCATGGGATGATGATATCGATATTTTGATGAAGAGAGAGGATTACAATAAGTTCTTAAGAGAATTTCCCAAATGGTGTGTGGATAAAAAACTTGCAATAGCCAATCCGTATACTAAGCCTTATTATGGTCGGCCAATGACAAAAGTGTTTGACACAAGAACGTATTTAATTGAACCAGATTTTAGAGATGATGACCCTTATGGTGTTTTTGTAGATGTATGGGTTTTAGATGGGGTTCCTGAGGAAAAGAAAAGAAAGAGTTTTCTCAATAAAGTGAAAAGATACAAAAGGCTTTTGTTCGCTTCCTGTTATAAATTAAATAAAAAACTTGGCATTTTAAAAAATGTTGCGATTTTTTTTGCAAAAATTCTTAACCCTAAGAAAATCGTAATTCAGTTTGATCAAATTGCAAGCGAAAACCCATTTGATTGTAGTGATCAAGTTATTTGCTGTATGGGAATTGGACCTGTAACATTTAATAGAGAAGATTTTTCTGACAAAATTTTGGTTGATTTTGAAGACGCTCGTTTTTTTGCTCCTATAGGTTACGACAGGATTTTAAGGGCTAGTTATGGTGATTATAAGGAATTGCCACCAGAAAAAGATAGGCAGCCTCACCACGTTATTAATACATATTGGAAATAAATTTTTTTAAATTTGGAAGGCCTTTTTGAAAAGGGGGTTTATTTGGATGATAAAGTTACAGGAATTGAATGTTAATGATGGTGAGGATATTTATTCTTTTCTTCAAACAATAAACAATAACGAAAATGAATTTAAAAATGATGTGTTTGGAATGTCGTTTTTAGATTTTAAAAAATGGTTAATTAACCAAACTGATATTGCAAACGGAATAAATTTGCCAATCGGTTATGTAAGGCAAAAGATTTATTGGTTATTGGATTCTAATGTACCAGTTGGTTTTGGAAAACTTAGATTTGGTTTGACTGAACAATCGAGAATAGAAGGAGGGAACATTGGAATTGCAATATCAACAAATTTTAGAGGAAAAGGTTATGGTAAAATCTTGGTTAAGTTATTGATAGAGGAGGCTCGGGATAATGGAATAACAGAATTGTTAGCAACCGTTATTAAGACCAATACCCCATCTATTAAATCGTGTCTTGGAAATGGCGGAGAAATTATAAAGGAAACTGATAAATGGGTTTATATTTCTTTTGATAAAGTTTTAAACGGAGGAAAATAATATGTATTATTTAGATAAAAAAATTGAGAATTTATATAGAATTTTTGATCAAAATGAAAGAAAAGATTATTTGAGGTTGGATTTAAATGAAAATCCGGGGGGATTACCACAAGATTTTATAACTAAAGTTTTGGATGATGTTGACCCAAGATTTATTGCTGAGTATCCTGAAACTCTTCACTTTTCTGAAGTTTTGGCTAAGTATTTAGGAACAGATATTACTCATCTTTGCTTGGTAAATGGTTCTGCGGAAGGTATTAGATATATCATTCAGGCATTTACATCTCCAAATGGAAGAATTGTAGGGGTAGTTCCTTCATATTTTATGTTTCAAGTTTATTCAGAAATGTATGGCAGGAACTTTGTCGGTGTAAATTATAATGATGATTTATCGATGAATATAAATAACATAATCAAAGAGATTACTTCAGACACACAGTTACTTATTTTGTTAAACCCAAACAATCCAATGGGAAATTTTTATAGTGATGAAGAATTTGCTGCAATTATAAAAGCTGCCGATGAAAAAGAAGTGACCGTTTTAGTCGATGAAGCTTATTATTATTTTCATCCAAAAACTTTTATAAATTATGCATTAAATAAAGAACATATTTTTATAACGAGAACATTTTCTAAAATGTTTTCTATGGCAGGGTGCAGGCTTGGCTATGTTGTGGGTTGGCCTGATGGAATCAAAATGGTACAAAAATTGTGCACTCCTCATAACACAAACGCTTTTGCAATGAAATTTGCAGAAGCTATTATTAATACTCCAGGAATGATCGAATCTTTAGTGAAGAAATTCAATGGTGGTAGAGATTATTTGATTAATGAATTAGATAAGAATGGTTATGAACACAAGGGAGAAGCCGGAAACTTTTTGTTTATCAAGCCTCAAAGAATTGAAGCAGAAACCATTGTCAAAATCATGAAAGAAAAATATAAGATTTTAATTAAATCATATTCAAATGTGGGTCACTTTGGTAATTGCCTAAGAGTATCTATTGGCGAAGAAAAATTTATGAAAGTCTTTATTAAAGCACTTCTTGAAATAGAGGGCATAAAATGACAAAAGTAATCACATACGGAACGTATGATCTTCTTCACTATGGCCACATTCGACTTTTGGAACGCGCCAAAGCTCTCGGAGATTATTTGGTGGTTGGTGTTACATCTGACGATTTTGATAAAAGCAGAGGGAAAATTAACAATCAGCAATCCTTGATAGAAAGAATTGCTGCGATAAAAGAAACGGGGATTGCCGATGAGATAATTGTTGAAGAATATGAAGGTCAAAAAATTGATGATATAAAGCGATATGGCATTGACATATTTACAGTTGGCTCAGATTGGAAGGGGAAATTTGATTATCTTAGTGAATATTGTAAAGTAATTTATTTAGATAGAACTGAGGGTGTTTCTAGTTCTGGAATTAGAGCAGAACAAAGAATGTTAAAAGTATCTTCTGATAATATACGTAATGTTGAAAAAAAATTTATTAGAGAAGCTGGTTTTGTAAATGGAGTTGAGTTTTCAAAAGACGAATATGATGCTAAATATATTGTTTCAATGCCTGAAAACCATTATTCTGAAGTCAAAAAAGAGCTAGAAAATGGCAAAAGTGTAATTTGTGAGTCCCCTATTACTTGTAATGCAAGTCAAACAAAGGAACTATTTCAATTAGCAAAGCAAAATAAATGCTTTTTGTTTGATGGACTTAAGACTGCTTATGCAACAGCATTTTCTAGAATGTTGCTTTTAGTAAAAAGTGGAAAAATTGGGAATGTGGTTTCTATAGATGCGACTTGTACCAGTATGGCTGATTTCAATGAATCGGATGATATAGAGAATAAGTGGAATAGCATATGTTCATGGGGACCAGTTGCAATGCTTCCTATATTTCAAATTTTTGGTGTGAATTACACTGATAAAAGAATTGCGACTAAATATTTGGATAAAGAAAAAAAGTTCGATGCTTTTACAAAAATAGATTTCACTTATCCAAATGCTGTTGCGTCAATCAAAGTTGCTAAAAAAGCAAAATCAGAAGGTGAATTAATTATTACTGGTACTAAAGGTTATATAGTAGTTCCTGCTCCATGGTGGAAGACAGATTATTTCGAAGTTAGATATGAAAACCCTCAAGATAATAAAAGGTATTTCTATCAGCTTGATGGAGAGGGAATAAGATATGAAATAGCTGCATTTGCTAAGTCCGTTTCATCAATGAAGAATTATGCAAATGTTCCAGTAGAAGTATCTATAGCTATTAGTAAAGTTATTGAAGATTTTTACAATGGTAATGTTGTTGAAATAAAATCCTGAATTGCAAGTCGAAGTGATAATGATTTAGACGTACAGCCATGTTCTTGGTATTCCCTGCCTCTCTTGGCATTGATCTTCATGTTGATTCTTCTTGTCTTTGCTTCCTCAATCAGTCTTCTTGCCTTTGCAATATCGATTCTCATATACTTGATTTTGGAGAAGGCGGCCACCAGTTTTTCAGGCTTCATGTTCCTGATGGAATCCGCTGTCGGGTATTTTGAAAGAAATTCGAGTTCGAAAAGCCCGATTCTGACTTGCTTTTTGTCCAGCAGCTCAGGAAAGGCGATATGCAGTTGCCCCTTCAGCCTGTTGATGTCCTGGTTGAGTCTCTTGTTAAGCTTTGTTCTTTCACGATATAGTGCTCTCAGCTGTCTTGTGTGGTATGATACTATTGCATACGGTCTAATATCCTCGTTCTTCGATAAGAACTTACAGATGCCTCTAGCATCCGTCTTGTCCGTCTTCGCATAATGAACATGACAGGAAAGCTCGAACATACTGGTGAGGATGGGATTGATGAGTATCACCGAGTCTTCGTAATGGGTAGCAAGGAATTCTGTCAAACTCATGGAATAGACGCCTGTCGATTCTAGACCTATGCGAACCTTATCCTTAGGGTATAGCTTCTCGGCCTTCTTAATTTCGTCGAGGAGCTTTTTATATCCCGATTCTTTGTTCGGGATGGTGAAGTTATCCCTAATTACCTCACCTGTGTCTCGTATGATAGACACATCGTGCTTCTCTGAGGCGACGTCGACACCTACAAGGATCATTGTTTAATCCTCCTTTCTTTCTTGGCGCTGAAGCTTCTGCTGCAGGTCTCCTTCCAATGTAATCTAGTGAACAACCGATATATTCCCTCACGTATGGAATATCCGTAACTAACTAATCGCCATTAAGGAAAGAAGCTGCAGCCATCTTCTCCTAATTCCGGTCACCTTAAGGTGCCGTAAAACCTATGTAATGGTCTGCAGCGCCTACATTGACAATAGGACTTGCAAGTCCTATTGTCAATCATTCCCCTATCCATTGAAGGAGGTAATAGTACTGTTGGGGAACTATAAATTAATAGTACTAGAGGAACACGAAGCAGAGGGTAAAGAAAAAATACGAGAAGGAGATCTGTTCCGACTTTATGGCTCTGGCACAGGCCAAGGACAGACAAGATGGCGAAAGGATACTCAGGGACTTCGTCGAAAAGTGGGGAAGGACCTATTCCTTGGTAAAGGCGTATTGGGACATCAGGGACACCGTCTTTGCTTTCTTGTCCTATCCGGAACCCATAAGGAAGGCCATATACACATCCAATGCAATAGAGAGCTTCAACTCTTCCGCACAGACAATGCATATCCGCGGATTCGGCCAGCTGACAGACGAGGAGAGAACTGCCATGGGGTAAACATCATTTTGAAAGTTTTCTTAGAATTCATAATTTAATAGTAAGCGTCACTAAATTAGCGTCATTCCTATTATGCCTCTAACTGCCTAAGATAGTAGGCAAAAGGAGGCTTTTTTCAATGAAAGTAGATGAATATAGGAAATTAAGAG
>JAFTFU010000042.1 GCA_017458285.1 Clostridia bacterium
ATATTTCAAAATTACTTGAATTTATTGATTTATCAAATTATGATTTTGATAAATTGTATGAAATTGGGAAAATATTTAAACAAAAATTATTAAAATTCAAGCAGTTTACAGATATGTCTGATGAAAGAATTGAAAAATTATATAATGGTTTGGAATATAGAATAAAATTACTTGCAAGCAAAAAGAAAAGTTAATAATTGTATATCGAAAAGTCATAGTATTTTAACTGACACCAATTGTTAAATTTTAAAAAGATACATTTTTACCAATATAGCTGTTAGTGGCTAAATTGAGACAAAATGTTAATTTGTATAATTAAACAAAATATGGAAAAAAAATCTTAATTTACGAAAGAAATAATAGAAGGAGGAAAAGTTGGATGAGTCTAATAGGAAATGTATTATGGTTTATATTTGGAGGATTTATTAGTGGAATTTCATGGATGATATCAGGACTATTATGGTGCATAACTATTGTAGGAATTCCTTATGGATTACAATGCTTTAAATTTGCAAGTCTTGCATTTTCACCATTTGGAAAAAAGGTAGAATATGGAGGAGGAGTGCCATCACTATTTGGTAACATAATATGGATTATTTTCTTTGGAATACCAATGGCAATAGGAAATTTTCTTATTGGTTGTGTTTGGTGTGTAACTATTGTGGGAATTCCATTCGGACTACAATTCTTTAAAATTGCAAAATTAGCGTTAGCACCATTTGGAGCAAAGATAATATAATCAACAAACTAAAACCTTGAACTTATTTGTATTAAAAAATACGTAATTTTCTAACAATACGAATAAGTTCAAGGATTTTTTTTAAGCGTATAAGATAAAAAATTAAAATTTTTTTCAAAAAAACATTGACACAGACAATTGTATGTGATAATATACTCACAGACATATGTATGTTTAAAAGGAGGAACAAGGTGTGAATAACAACGAAAAAAGTTTACCAGATTCAGAATTGAAAGTGATGAAAATAATTTGGGACAGTACTGAAGAAAAAATGTCAACAGGAGAAATATTTGATAAGTTAGGAGATACAAGCTGGAAGTTATCAACCTTGCAAATTATTCTCGCGAGATTAATTGAAAAAAATTTCTTGAAAAGCGAAAAGATAGGAAGGTTTAATTACTACTCATCTCTAGTTGACGGAGAAAACTATCAAAAAACAGAAACAAGAAATTTTGTAAAAAAGATGTTCAACAATTCTAGTAAAAAATTAATAGCAGCATTACTAGAAGATGATGAAGATCTAACTGATGAAGATATTTCAGAAATAAAGAAAATGTTAAACAAAGGTGGTGAAGTTTAATTTATGCAAAAATACTTTTTAAGTTTTATTTTAATAAATTGTATTTTTAGCATTGCTATTTTTCCAGTAATTTTATATTTGGCTAAAAATAAGCATAAATTCAATCCTAAAACTATATATAAAATAGAAATTTCTATGTGTATACTATTATTTTTACCAATTATAGGAGCAAATTTAAATTTTAACATCTTTAAAAACAGAGATAAAATAACGTACAATACAGAAAATAAAAACTATGCAACAATTTTAGAAAAGGATGGAAATGATTTAGTTCAAAACTCAAAAGTACAGGAATATGAAATAGAAAGAAATTCTGAAGAGAAAAAAGAAGAATTGCAAATTAGTAGTAAACCAGAAAATGATATGAGCTTCAAATTAAATAATATCATAATCTATAAAGTATACAAATTTTTACCAATAGTATGGATAATAACATCTGTTGCAGTATTAAGTTATTATTATATTGCATACAAAAAATATATTGCTAATTTGAAAATGCGTTTTGAAGAAAATCAAGAAATAAGTAGAATAATCAATAAATATAAAACAGAAATGAATATTAAAAGAAAAATACAATATGCATTTTCTAGCAAAATAACTTCATCAATTACAACAGGAATAATAAATAAAGTAATTGTAATTCCGAATGAATATGAATTAAAAGATTATGAATATATTTTAAAACATGAGATATTTCATATAAAAAACAAAGATATTGAAATGAAATTACTTTGCGTAATACTTGAAATTATATATTTCTTTAATCCAATAGTCAGATTTTTAGAAAAAGAAATAAGTGAAACAATTGAACTTAATTGTGATTATAATATCTTACTTAATGAAAATGATGACTATAGAAAAGAATATGGAAATATATTACTTAAACAGATAGAAAAAAATAAAATGAATAGATGTAGGCTTGCAACAAGTTTTGCACATTCTAAGAGGAGGAATATTATGAATAGATTTTCGAATATAATATCAGGAAAAAATAAAAAAAGAGGAGTAATCGTTGCAGGATTGGTAGCGTTAATTATATTAATTTCGTTAGCAGTTATGGTATCAATGCCTGATATTACAGTAACATATGCAAAAAAAGCAGAGGAAGTGGTAGCACAAAATGCCAACATAGATACTTTAGAAAAAGATATAGAACAAAATGATAGTAAAGATAATATAGCGGAAAATGAAGAGGAAAATACTAACGCAGAAATTTCAAAACAAGAAGTTGAACAAAAAGCTAATACAAATAAAGAAACAAATGAAAAAAGTTCAGATAAAAATGAGGAAATAAAAGAAGATTCGAGCAAAGAAGTTTCTAATAAAACAGAAGAAAAAAGTAGCTCAGAAAAAACAACTACAGAAGAAAACAACAAAACCGTAAAATCAACAGAGAAAACAAAAGAAGAAAGCGGTGATACAAAAACCGTAACTAATACTCAAGAAACAAAAACAGAAAATAAAGAAAGCAAAATCAAACTTTCTATGCCGATAAAAGAAAATTATGCATTAAGTGTAAAATATAGCAGCCGCCATACTGGAATTGATTTAGCAAGTTTAAATGGTACAAATATCTATGCAGCAGCAAAAGGAAAAGTAATAGTATCTGAATTTCAACAAGAATTAGGAAATGTAATTGTCATTGACCATGGTAATGGTGTAAAAACTTATTATGCTTGCTGCTCAAAATTATTAAAAAATGTAGGAGATAGCGTAACAGAAAATGATGTTATTGCGCAAGTAGGTCAATCAGGTAATTCAACTGGACCACATTTACATTTTGAAGTAAGAATAAATGACAAAGTTCAAAATCCAGAAACATTTTTACCAAATTTATAAAAATAAAAAATAGCAGATAAGAAATTATCTGTTATTTTTGTTGAAAAAATACAATTTGTATGGTATTATTTTATAAAAATTTTTAGAACAAAAAGATTACTCTAATTTATTATGTGATGACGGAATACATCCAAATGAAGAGGGGCATAAATTGATAGCAAAATCCATAGAAGAGCATATAAATAATAAAGATATAAAAATATAAAAATATAAAATTTAAAAATTAAGATTTAAAGGAGAGGATAGTTATGAAAACAATAGGAATAATACTTAGGCAATTTAGTGCAAATTTTAAAGGGGTAGAGTTATATGGGGTAAGAACAGATCTCGTAACTTATTTAAGAAATTATGATGTTAACGTTATAGCAATACCCGTAATATTCAAAGGAAAAGATAATGAATTCGAAAAAGTAAAGAAGCTTGTAGATTTATGTGACGGAATAATATTTCCCGGAGGAATAGGTATTTGTGAAATGGATTGCAAATTAATGAAATACTGCTATGACATGGACAAACCGACTTTAGGATTATGCTTAGGTATGCAAATAATGGGGAAAACTTTTAATGGAAGAGTTGAACGTTTAAATAATAAAAATCATAATAGCGATAATGAGTATGTTCATAAAGTAAAAATAGACAAAAATAGTAAATTGTATGAAATATTGCATGTAGAAGAAATATCAGTAAATAGTAGGCACGACAACTATGTGTACGAAACTGAATTGGTATGTTCTGCCAAAAGTGAAGAAGAGGTTATGGAAGCAGTTGAAGATAAATCTAAAAAATTTTTTATGGGATTTCAATGGCATCCAGAGTCACTAGAAAATGATGAAAATAGTAAAAAAATCTTTGATGAATTCCTTAAAAAGATTAATTCTTAAAAGAAATTTTGAACTTACTTAAGAAAGGAATGAAATAATAATGAATATAATGTTTAAATTAACAGATGAAGATTTAGGATTAGAACCAAAAAAGATGGAAAAATATGAATTAAGAACAGCAGCAAGAGGATTTGTAATTAGAGATGATGGAAGAATTGCTATACTAAACAAAGCCTTAAAAAATGAGTATAAACTTATTGGCGGAGGAGTAGAACCAGGAGAAGACCCAATAACAGCTTTTAAAAGAGAAGCATTAGAAGAAACAGGTTGTGAAGTAGAGATAATAGAAGAATTAGGTATAACCGAAGAATACAGAAGTTTAAGAAATTTTAAACAATTATCATATATATTTGTTGCAAAAGTAATAAAAGATAATGGTAGTTTAGCACTTACAGAGCATGAAGAAGACGATGATGAACAACTATTATGGGTATATCCAAAGGAAGCAATACAATTTGTAAAAACAACTTATGATAATTTAATAGGTTCAGATTATATGGATTTATACGAATCAAAATTTGTCAATTTAAAAGATAGAAAGCTTTTAGGATACTATATAACAAAAGATATCACAACAATGGAATTACAGTTGCACAAAGCAGAAGCGGAAGAAAAAGAAATAGTACATAACTTGATGCAATTATATACATATGAACTAACATTTTTTGAAGATGAAACAAGAATCTTTAGAATGTTAGACAATGGTTTTTATTCTATAGACTATTATTTATCAGTCTTTTTTGAAACAGAATATTCAAATTCTTATATATTAAAATGTGGAGA
>JAFTFU010000043.1 GCA_017458285.1 Clostridia bacterium
ATAGACAAGTCATATTATTCCTCTGTATCTTTAAAATATTTTAAAATTTATATAAATGATAGTATAGTTCGTGATTTTATACCATGTAAAAATTCAGAAGGAAAAGCAGGCCTATATGATTTAGTAAAAAACAAATTCTACTCAAGCCAAACAGGAACAGAATTTATTGCAGGAAATGAAATATAGATCATTTATGAGAAGTACAAGAAACTGCGACAAAAAGAGTTAATCAAATTATTGAAGAATTAAAAGCAAAAAGTAAAAAGTAAAAAGTAATTTAGCATAGGATTAAACCAATTTGGCAGACACTGTCTGCCAAATTAGAAAGAAGGAAATAATGAACGAATTAGAAAATGTTGATAATATAAATATTGAGGAATTATATAATAGAATAGTAGCATTAATAGAAAATGCTAAAAGTAATGTTGCTGTAAAAGTAAATAATGAAATGACTTTTTTATATTGGAACATAGGTAAAGATATAACAGAAAATGTACTTAATAATCAAAAGGCAGAATACGGTAAAGCAGTAATAAAAAAATTAAGTAAAAAATTAACAATTGAATATGGTAGAGGATATGGAGAAAGAAATATTTTTAGAATGATCAAATTTTATGATTATTTTCCGGATTTTGAAATTTTGTCGACACTGTCGACAAAATTAAGTTGGTCACACTTTGTTGAATTATTACAAATACCAGATAAATTAAAAAGAGAATTTTATGCTACAATGTGTTCAAATGAATTTTGGGGAGTTAGAACTTTAAGAGAAAGAATCGGTTCAGCTTTATTTGAAAGAACAGCAATATCTAAAAAGCCAGAACAAACAATAATTAATGATTTAAAATTATTAAGTGAAGAGAATAAAATGACAACAAATTTATTTTTTAGAGACCCATATATATTAGATTTTTTGGATTTAAAAGACACATATAGTGAAAAAGATTTAGAAAATGCTATTTTAAGTGAGCTAGAAAGATTTATTTTAGAAATGGGAAATGACTTTGCATTTTTAGCAAGACAAAAAAGGATAACAATTGATGGAGAAGACTTTTATATTGATCTTCTATTTTTCCATAGAAAGATGAAGAGACTTGTTGTTATTGAACTAAAATTAGATAAATTTAGACCTGAACATAAAGGACAGGTAGAACTTTATTTAAAATGGTTAGATAAATATGAAAGAGCAGAAGGAGAAGAACCACCAATTGCAATAATATTATGTGCAACTAAAAATGATATGATGGCAGAGTTAATGGAATTAGATAATAGTGGAATACATGTAGCACAATATTTAACAAAGTATGTACCTAAAGAAATATTACAACAAAAGTTTATAGATAGTATTGAAAAAGCAAAAATACAATTGGAACAAAGAAATAAAATTGATGAAGATGAAGATGAAAATGAGAATTAAATTTTGTCGACACTGTCGGCAAAATTTAAAAACAAAAAATAACATTAGATTTATAAAAAGTCTACAAGAAAAATTAGAATGATATTAAATTTTGCAACGTCGGTTGCAAAAATTATAAAAAACTTTGAGTATAAGAAATTAAGTTCAAGGCGATTTTGGTACTATAACGTAAAAAAACTTAAACTAAAGTAAAAAGTAGCTTGTACTTTTTACTTTTTTTGTGTATAATACATGTATAAAAAATAAGAAGAAAGGAATGAAGCAAATGTCATTTATTGAGCAAATAAAAGAAAGAGCAAAAAAACAAATCAAAACAATAATACTACCAGAAGCGGAAGACATAAGAGTATTAAAAGCAGCAAAGCAAATCAAAGAAGAAGGATTTGCCAAAGTAGTATTAATAGGAAATGAAGAAGAAGTAACACAAAAAGCAAAAAGTGAAGGAATACAAATAGATGAAATCCAAATAATAAACCCTAGCAAATCAGAAAAATATGAAGAATATGCAAATACATTATATGAATTAAGAAAAGCAAAGGGAATGACAATAGAACAAGCAAAAGAATTAACACTAAACCCAGTATACTTTGGAATGATGATGTTAAAAAAAGGAGATGCAGATGGGCTAGTATCAGGAGCAGCACATTCAACATCAGACACATTAAGACCAGCATTACAAATATTAAAAACAGCGCCAGGAACAAAGCTTGTATCAGCATTTTTCGTAATGGTAGTTCCAAATTGCGATTATGGAGAAAATGGAACATTAATATTTGCAGATAGCGGATTAAACCAAGAACCAAATTCAGAAGAATTATCAGAAATTGCAATATCATCAAGCAAAAGTTTTAAACAATTAATAGGCAAAGACGCAAAAGTTGCAATGTTATCATATTCTACATATGGAAGTGCAAAGTCACCTTCAACAGAAAAAGTAATAGAAGCAACAAAGCTAGTTAAAGAAAAAGAACCAAGCTTGCTAGTAGATGGAGAATTACAATTAGATGCAGCAATAGTTCCGGAAATAGCAGAATTCAAGGCTCCAGGAAGCCCACTAAAAGGTGAAGCCAATGTTTTAGTATTCCCAGATTTAGGAGCTGGAAACATAGGATACAAGTTAGTGCAAAGATTTGCAAAAGCAGAAGCATATGGACCTTTATGCCAAGGAATAGCAAAACCAGTTAATGATTTATCAAGAGGATGCAGTGCAGAAGATATAGTAGGTGTTGTTGCAATAACAGCAGTCCAAGCACAAGAACAATAAAATATAAAAAGAGAAAGGAAAGATACTATGAAAATATTAGTTTTAAACTCAGGAAGTTCATCATTAAAATACCAAGTAATAGACACACAATCAGGAGAAATGTTAGTAAAAGGATATTATGAAAGAATAGGGCAACCAAATGCATTCTTAACACACAAAGTAAATGGAGAAAAACACAAATTCGAGCACCCAGCAAAAAATCATGAAAAAGCAATACAATTTGTAATGTCAAGATTAACAAGCGACCATTATGGAGTATTTAAAACGCTAGATGAACTAGACGCTGTTGGACACAGAGTTGTTCATGGAGGAGAAAAATTTAAGGATGCAGTTTTAATAACTGACGAAGTAATTCAAGGTATAAAAGATAACGAAGACTTAGCACCACTACACAATCCAGCTGCAATATTAGGAATAGAAGCTTGCCAAAAAGTAATTCCAGAAAAACCAATGGTTGCAGTATTTGATACAGCATTCCATCAAACAATAACAAGAGAAAAATACATATATCCAATACCATATGAATACTATGAAAAATATCATGTAAGAAAATATGGATTCCATGGAACATCACATCAATATGTAGCAAATAGAGTTGCAGAATTAATGGGTAAAGATATAAAAGACCTAAAAATAGTAAACTGCCATTTAGGACAAGGAGCAAGCATATGTGCTATAAAAAATGGTGAATCTGTAGAAACAAGTATGGGACTAACACCACTTGGAGGAATACCAATGGGAACACGTTCAGGAGACTTAGATCCATCTGTTGTTACATATTTAATGAAAAAAGAAAATTTAAGTGCAGATGAAGCAGATGAAATGCTAAATAAAGAATCAGGAGTATTTGGAATGTCAAATGTTTCAATAGACTTTAGAGATATTGAAGCTGAAGCACTAGCAGGTGGAAAACATGCTAAAATGGCATTAGATGCATATCATTATTCAATTGAAGGATACATAGCAAGATATGCAGTTGCAATGGGAGGACTTGATGTAATAACATTTACAGCAGGTGTTGGAGAAAAATCTCCATATTCAAGAGGGGAAATATGTAATCATCTATCTGTATTTGGAGTAGACATTTCAGGCAAAGCTAATAACACAAAAGGAGATGAAATCGAAATTTCTACACCAGAATCAAAAGTAAAAGTATTTGTAATACCAACAAACGAGGA
>JAFTFU010000044.1 GCA_017458285.1 Clostridia bacterium
AAGAAGTTGAATATATAGAAAGTACAGGAGAGCAATTAATAGATTTAGATATAATACCTAAAAAAGATCTAAATATAGAAATAACAATGACTCCAATAGAAAAAACACCAAATATCTATATAGGAGCAGCATACAGTGACCAAACAGATTATAGATTTTTTTACACAGGAAATACATTATATTTTGATATTGCCAATCAAAGATTAAGCGTAAATCAGGATGAAACATCAATACTTGATCAAAAAATAACATTCAATTTAGGAAACTATTATATTAAGAAAGACAATGTACAAATTGCAACAAAAACAGCAGTAACCAAAGAACCTGATCAAAGCAAAAGCATATATGTATTTGGAGGATATTTTACTTCATTTAAAAGAGGTGCAAAAATGAAAGTATATTCTTTAAAAATCTGGGATAATAACATGCTAGTAAGAGACATGATTCCATGCTACAGAAAATCAGATGGAGAAGTTGGTATGTATGATATTGTAACTGACACATTTTTCGAAAACAAAGGAACAGGAACATTTGAAAAAGGAGAAGATGTAAAGTAAATGACTTTATAAAAATCTGCTATACACAATTTAAGTAAAAAACAAATGTTAACATAAACGAAAAATAATACAAAAAAATCAGAAATAGTACTTGATACCATAAAAATAGTGTGGTATAATAAACAATGTCGAAAAAAGGAGAATAAGTTTAAAACCTATACTCTGTACGAAAAACACATAAAAAAGAATAGGAGGGAGTATGTTAGTAAAAAGCTAACATAGAAAAAAATGAAATTAATTAGAAAAACAAAAATCGTAGGAACAATCGGACCAGCTAGTGATAGCGAAGAAAAACTAAGACAATTATTTGACGCAGGATTAAGCGTTACAAGAATCAACTTCTCACACGGAAGCTATGATGAACAACAAGAAAAAACAGAAACAATCATGAGATTAAGAGACGAATTAGACTTACCAGTACCATTAATCTTAGACATGCAAGGACCAGAAATCAGAACAGGAATGTTAGTAACTGGTAAAAACGAAAAAATACAATTAGATGATGGACAAAAATTCACAATAGTAAACGAAGATATTGTAGGAGATAAAGACAAAGTAACTGTAACTTACAAAAACTTATATCAAGATGTAAAACCAGGTTCAACAATATTAATTGACGACGGAGCAATTGAATTAAGAGTTGACGAAATTGTAGGAAAAGATATAGTATGTACAGTAGTTCATGGAAACAAATTAGGAAGTAGAAAAACAATCAACTTACCAGGAACATACGTACATTTACCAGCATTAAAAGAAAAAGATATTCAAGACATAAAAGATGGAGCAAGAGTTGGATATGACTATGTTGCAATGTCATTTGCAAGAGGAAAAGAAGATATCTTAGAAGTTAGAAAATGCTTAGACGAAAATGGTGGAAAAGATATAAAAATTATAACAAAAGTTGAGAATATTGAAGGTTTAGAGCATATGGAAGAAATCGTAGAATATGCTGATGCTCAAATGATAGCACGTGGAGACATGGCTACAGAAACAGACTTTACAGAACCACCAATAGCTCAAAAGAAATTCATAAAATTATCAAACGGAGCAAACAAACCAGCAATCACAGCAACACAAATGCTAGAAACAATGACACACCAACCATTACCAACAAGAGCTGAAGCAAGTGACGTAGCAAATGCAGTATTTGACAGAACAAGTGCAATAATGCTTTCAGGAGAATGTGCTATGGGAGATTATCCAGTTGAATGTGTAAAAACAATGGATAAAATAGCAAAAAGAGTAGAAGGAGTAATTGATTACTGGAAAAAATTTGATGAAAACAAAAATATAGATGTAAGTTCATTAGATTCAGCAATTATATATTCATCATGTGTAACTGCAAAAAATGTAAAAGCAGATGCAATCGTATGCTACACAAAATCAGGAGAAACAGCAAGAAAATTTGCAGGAATGGGAGCTGGTTGCCCAATAATAGCAATCACAGACAACAAAAAAGCATTCCATCAAATGGGATTAGTATGGAACGTTTACCCTGTATATGTTGATTCAAAAGCAAATGTAAAAGAAACAATGCAAGCAGGAATTGAAAAATTAAAAGCTAAAGAAATTATTGAAACTGGTGATACACTTGTATTATTAGGTGGAGCTGGAAACCTATATAATGCAGAAGATAACAACACAGTAAACGGAGTAATGAAAGTATAATTGAAATAAAGAAAGCGCATTTTTTCAGTAAGGATGTTTAACCTATTGAAAAGTGCGTTTTTACTATATTTTTGCGAGGAGAAAACAAAAGTGAAAAGAGAAATTTTAAGAAAAAACAATGGAATTACTTTAATTACAATTGCAATAACAATAATAATTTTGCTAATTTTATCAGGTATAACAATTTCAATGATGACAGGCGATAGCGGCTTAGCAAGAAGAGCAGAGAAAACAAAGCAAAGTAGTGATGACAATGTATTAATAGAAACTCTTCAAATAGAAATCACTAATTGTTATGATGAACGTGGAAATTTAGACATGGAAAAAGTTAAAGATGTTCTAGAAAAATCAAAAACTTTTGATGTAGGAAAATATAATAAAGACTTAATAGCAAATTATGGAGAACGAGCAATTTTAATTGAAAACACAGGAGATTTAACAATAATTGGAGAAGATATAAAGCCAAATCCGCCAAAATTAACAAGTGGAATGATACCTGTAAAATATGATACACAAAAAGAAAATTGGGTAATTTGTTCAAAAGATGACGAGGAATGGTATAGTTATACATCAAGTGATAAAAAATGGGCAAATATAATGTTAAGTGATGGAAAATATAACGAACAAACACCAATAGGAACTGTTGTGCAGGAGCAAGACTTAGGAAGTATGTTTGTATGGATACCAAGATATGCATATAAGATTACAAGTGGATATCATAGTAACGGATATGGAGAAATTGATGTTAAATGGGTTGATGGAACAAGTTACTATTATCTTGATGAAAATAAAAAACCCAAAGTTGCTCAAAATGGAAATACAGAGGGTGTAATTACTTCAACTGGATATACAGACTATGTAGTTCATCCAGCATTTACAGACGGAAGCAGTAATTCATATAGCAATGGAGAATGGAAAAAAGAGGTAACAGGTATATGGGTTGCAAAATTTGAAGCGGGAATATATACAAATTCAAATGACACAAACGCCAAAATTTCATCAGTAAATAATTATTATTTTCCTGTTTTTAAAGGAAAAAAGTATGCATATAACTATGTAACCGTATCTCAAAGTTATAATATTTCTTTAGCACTAAGTAAATCTGGAAATCCATATGGACTAACCACAAATGCTAACAGCCATTTATTGAAAAATAGTGAATGGGGAGCGAGTTCTTATTTATCTATAAGTAAATATGGATATACAGGTGGAAATACTGATGGACAAGAAGTATATAAAAACAACTTAGGATTAGTAGATAACACCAAATATACAACAAGTAATGTATCAAATCCAAATAACAGCTCATGGAAAATAGTTGCAATCACAGGATATTGTGCACCAGAAAAAGCAAGTAGCCAAAATATAATGACCTATACAAGTTATAATGATTTAAAAGCAGAAGTAAACGGAACAAATGGGAAATCATATGCATGGAATAACGTAGAAAAAAATTCGGATAGTGGA
>JAFTFU010000045.1 GCA_017458285.1 Clostridia bacterium
AGGTCCAGTAGCTCCTGTAGCTCCTGTAGATCCAGTAGCTCCAGTAGATCCTGTAGCTCCAGTAGGTCCAGTAGGTCCAGTAGATCCAGTAGCTCCTGTAGCTCCAGTAGATCCTGTAGCTCCTGTAG
The DNA here is from genome assembly GCA_017458285.1 of Clostridia bacterium. Classification (GTDB taxonomy): domain Bacteria; phylum Bacillota; class Clostridia; order TANB77; family CAG-508; genus CAG-269. The sequence continues at coordinate 129 of JAFTFU010000045.1, forward strand.
GTCCAGTAGCTCCTGTAGCTCCTGTAGGTCCAGTAGATCCAGTAGCTCCTGTAGCTCCAGTAGGTCCAGTAGCTCCTGTAGGTCCAGTAGGTCCAGTAGGTCCAGTAGATCCAGTAGCTCCTGTAGATCCTGTAGGTCCAGTAGCTCCTGTAGCTCCTGTAGCTCCTGTAGATCCAGTAGGTCCAGTAGGTAAAGTAAGTGGAGGAATAGGAGGGAATGTTGGACCTATTAATTCTGGATTGAAATTATTGAAAAAAAACGGTGATGGAATGTTGTTATTTGACATATAGAAACCTCCTATCTAGTTTATTAAAAAAATATATTATATATAGTAAATGTATAAAGATATAAAATTGATTATTATAAATGTATTAATTTTTTGACATAAAAAAAGAGATGAAGGACCAGTTCATCTCTTTTTTCCCTATTCAGGTGAATTTATGTCAATATTTATTATATGTATAAGTTTTAAAAAAAGTTCTTATATTGAATTTTATAATTAAGTATTGTTAAAAAGTGTAATTATAAAGTCTGCTGAAATAAATGTTTCATTTCTTTTAATAGGGGTCACCATATTATTTTGGGAAAATTGTACGCTAAGGACTACAAAACCTTATTCTTACAGTATCTTTAAAGGTAAATACATGTTCAGAAAGATAGAAACCTAAGTTTAATTGAACATTGATTTGTTTACATGCTTTATGAACATGATTATAGTCAGAAAACGTGTTGATATTGTTGAGTTTTACCCTCTGTTCATAAATATAAGGTTTTCTGGACAGATATCTCTTAGCGTACAGGAAACGCTTGGAATGTGTCCGAATTGTGTCTAAACGTACAATTTTCCTGAAATGGTATGGTGACCCCTAATACAACTTAAAAGCATTTGAAATACGTTTAAAAAAAGTAACTCAAAAACTTTTTACTTTTTAATAAGTGTAGTATTGAATAATTAGTAAAGTGATTATTGGGAGAAGAAAAATAAGTGGTAAGAGTCAATGGTAAGCGGACTGAAAGAGATCAGCGTTTTTTTGCTGATCTCTTGAAAGGAGCATTAAGGAATTGACTCGTGCATCTGATTTTCCAACCTCTTGGCAGTTCCCCAAAACAAATTGTTTTGGGGACGCCAACCGGCGAGGGAGGCCCTCAAGGATTTGAGGGGTTGGGGAGTTGGATAAGGGGGTCTGGGGAAGATTTCCCCAGCAGGTTTGGACAGAGTCCAAGGTTGTTTTTTCCATGCTAAGCATGGCTCGGCGAAGCCGAAAAGCGTCGCAGACCCCTATCGATTTTGATGCGAAAGCGTCAAAATACGTATAGGGTTACTCTAATTGACACCATTTCGTCGCTTTGCTAGACTTATGGTATCAATTAATCTAGGGAAAGTGGTGGCACTTTATGTTGGGTTCTATCTCATTTAATCAATCTCACCAAAGTTCATTAAGCCACAATAATAGGGAAAATATTCATGGGAATCCTGGCATTGATCCAGCTAGGTCAGAGGAGAATATTTACTTTGTTCAAAAGGACATCCGAAGTGTATACAAGGATGTCTTTCAAGAAGCGGTGGACAAGTATAACGAGAAGCAAAAACGGAATGACCGTAAGATTGAGAATTACTATGACAAAATACATAAAGATGATAAAACGCATGAGCAACGAGAATTGGTCGTAGCGATTGGAGAAGGTAAAGACGACCCGAAGTATAGGGAAGCTAAGAAAGAAGCGTTAAAACGGTATGCTGAAGCGTTTCAAGAGCGGAATCCCAATCTGGCAGTCTATAACATGGTTTTACATGATGACGAAGCAAATCCACATTTACATATTAACTATGTACCGAACTTTGAAAGTAGTCGAGGATTAACGAGGCGTGTCGGAATGGATAGAGCTTTGCAACAACAAGGTGTCGAAGGAACGGGAAGAAAGTTAATTGCGCATTGGAGAGAAAGGGAAACCGCTTATATAGAGCAATTGGCTAAAGAATATATTCCGAATTTTGAACGTGCTAATGTAGGTTCACATAAGTACATGAAAGTCCGTCAATACAAGGAGTATGCAGAAGCAAAGTCAACTATTGAAAATCAAGTAGAGGAAAAAGAAACTAAGTTACAAACGATTGACGATCATTTAAAAAATGTTGAAGAGAAAACAAACGAATTAGAAATGACGAAAAAGAGTTTGGAAAGTGATGTTGTTGATACGTACAAAGAATTAGAGATAGTAAAGCAACAGGTAGAGAGTGAAAATGAAAAGCTGCAGCTAATTGGCCAGCGTCATGTGGAATTAGAAAAAAGAGTAGAACAAATGCAAAAAGAATTAGATAGTGCTAGTGATCGAGTGCCAAATGAACCTGTTAAAATTCCATTTTTACGTAAAGAAGTAGTAGTAGAAGTACAGGATAAAATGTTTGGAAAAGCTGAAATTACAAAGAAACAGACAAGAAATTATGTGTTATCACCAGAACAATATCAAGAAGTAACAAAGCAAGTGAATGCAGCGGTCACTATCAAAAAGGATCATGAGCGTTTGAGAGAAACAGACTTTGTGAAAGAGTATGAAAGTTTAAAAATGACTGCAGACGGTTGGATGAAAGAAAATAGAACATTGAAACAGGAAAAAAACCAGTTGCAAAAGGAAGTTGGTGTATTAAATAGAGAAATTAGCTCGTTAAAAGCTCATATAAAGGGTTTGCAGACGAATATAAGAGTTTTATATGTACAAACGAAAAAAGTTTTAAAAGAGCAATTTAAGGGGTTTAGAGAGAGTGTTAAAAATGAATTGGGTAGCAAGGGAGTAGATAATCAATTTGAACGTGAGCATAAAAAAGAGGTGAATAAACATCGTGGATTTGATATGGAACGGTAAAAAAACAGGGAAACTTTGTTTTTATCTTTAAGGTTGTTAAAAACATGATAGAATGAAAAAAAGAGCCATGCGGGAACATGACTCTTTTCATAGGGTATTTTACGAAAATACCTAAACTTCACTTATCTGATTATAGATTATCATAATTTGATTTATAATCAAATAGCAAAAAATAGGTATTTTTGTTGATTCCCTCAATTAAGGAGGAATTAACTTAGATATGACAAAGAAAATTATTGATTTTGGACAAGCTGAAAAAAAAGCAAAAGAAAGAGATAGTAAAATTAATAGTATTTATGAAAAACTTGAAGGTAGTGGCGGACTTTCTGAAGAAGAAAGAGTCATTATGCTACAAGTATTAAGTAAAATGTCTGGTGGAGAAGAATATTTTATTGGTAAAAAGAAAAAACCTACAGATCGGGTGAGATTTGTGCAGATAATTACTGATAATATTAATTATCTATGTAAAACGGGATATCTGACAAATGCTGAAAAAGCTTTTTTGATTGATTTAACACCGTATATAGAGTTTAAAACTAATATTTTAATTGAATGTTCAAATGAAGATTCTGAAGAAGTAGATGCAGATGCAGCTACACCAAGTTATTTAGCAAGGAAGTTAGGAAAAGATAGAAGTAATCTTTCTCATTTAATGAATGGTTTATTGGAAAAAGGTGTTTTAGCTGTTGCAGAATCTGGAATGACAACTGAAGATGGTCGCATTTGTAGTTCTCGTACTTGGTTTGTGAATCCTAATGTTTTATGTTGTTCCCCTAAAGATGGAGTAGACAAGGCTACTATGAAGATTTTTAAGAAGTCTCTTAGAAATTTTAAAATAACTGGAGATAAGAAAAAACATAACTTACCGATTTATTTATTTTAGATGTCATTTGTTATTGACATCTTTTTTTTTTTATTATTTTCCATTTTTTAGGTGTGGGAATTTAACAACACATGTGTGGGAATTTTCCCACACCCTACCCTTGTTAAACCCTTGATATTACTGACTTTCTTTACTTTGCTCTTCTCACTCTTATATATAGGGCTAAAAGTTCCGCAAGGAACAGGTAGTATTTTTGAGCAAACAACGCTCAAAAATCTCCACCTTCATAATAAAAAAGTCGGTTCGTTCATCCTCACCTAAAGACTACCGTCTTTTCTTTTTTATTATGTCCTTGCAAAACTTTTTTCGGCTTGTATGCTTTTCTCGCCAAGCCGACAGACAAAAAGCAAAGCAATGCCGATCGACTTGGACTAGTAAGTATACAAGCCGAACCGCCTAGATCATTCGTCCTAAAATAGTGCTTACTCCAAAATTGATACGGAATACGTGGGGTTTCGCCCCCACACGACGAGCCAGCACTCTAGCCAAAAAGCAAAAAGTAGACCAAAAAACAAGGACAAAATCAGGCTAAACAAAAATAAGCCGTCCATATGGACGGCTTATTTACATAATTCACGTTATCGGCATAAAAAAAGGATCTTAAATTGAAGATTCTTTTTACTATTTCTAATAGGGGTACAGTCCCGAAAATGCGGATTTACAACGTTAAGCAATTCTGAGAAGAAAAAAAGGCTAACTTAACAACGATAAGGGTTTTGAGACAAGTCATATGATACATTCAAAACTCTTATTTTACGTATTATTGATTCCATATCAATAGAGTAGACCCTATTGATACAAGGTTTTTTGTCTTAACGTTGTAAATCCGCATAATCCTGATGCTACCCTTAATAACAGGACTGTCGTATTCGACAGTCCTTATTCAGCGATTGCTAATCGAAAGATTATTCATATTATTTTTCATATATGATAATTTAATGTTATGAGTAAGTTCATTTAATATAGCTTTTTTTTTAATTTCTGAAGAATGACAAGTTAGTATAAGCAGGTCCACTAATTCTGGCTGTATATTAGATATTTCCTCTAAATAGTCCCTTTCGAATTCTTTCATCACTTGATATAAATCGCCCATTTTTAATGAAAATCCACATCAATTTTCTTTTTATTATTTGGTGTTGTTTTTGGCATTTTTACTTCTAACACACCGTTTTTGTATGTCGCAGATACACCTTCAATAGTTACAGGACTAGGAAGTGTTATAACTCGTTGGAAACTGCCTGTGTAACGTTCTTTTCTATACATATTCTTTTCTTTTGTTTCATTTGTTTTATTCATAGAACCACTAATGGTTAATACATTATTTTCAATATCAATGTTCACGTCTTCGCTCTTTTCAAGTCCAGGTATATCACATGTTGCCACAACTTCATTTTCAGTTTCATAAACATCTACCTTAATGTTTCCAAAGTGATTTTTATCCCCTCCAAAATCAAACGGTAATTCAGAAAAGATACGGTCAAAATCTCTTCGCATATTTACCAATTGTCTAAATGGGTCATATGGTGTTGATGCCATAATTGCATTCCTCCTTCATTTATCATTCATATGTTTCCCTGATTTTTTCATATTTAAACAGGTTCATTAGGAATCGACAACAACGTATTTTTGTTGAGCACTGTTCATATAATTCAATAAAAGGAGTGATAAAGGTGTAACGAGTGAAATATACCGAAAGTGATGTTGCACTGATGGCAAGGATGATGAGAGCAGAAGCTGAAGGAGAAGGACAGCTGGGGATGCTTATGGTTGGTAATGTCATCGTAAACCGATTAAAAGCAGATTGTTTAGATTTTTTGAATTTAAGGTCAGTAAGAGACGTGATTTTTCAAGTACAATTATATATCAATAGAGTGTACTCTATTGATACAAGGTTTTTTGTCTTAACGTTGTAAATCCGCATAATCCTGATGCTACCCCTAATAGTTTAATTCAGCTTATGGCATCAGCTTTTGTTACATGTACAGTACCAAATGGATGATTAGGAGGAGCATATATCGAGTAAAGTTTTAGAGGAATATTACCTGTATTGGTTAGATTATGCCATGTTCCAGCTGGTATCATTATTGCAAAATCATCATAGACATTTCTTTTAAAGTTTAAATTATCTTTACTCTTTCCCATTTGAACAATCCCTTGGCCTTGTTCAATACGTAAGAATTGATCAACGTTTGAATGCATTTCTAAACCAATATCTTCGCCAACATTGAGACTCATTAAAGTAACTTGTAAATGTGTTCCTGTCCATAAAGCAGTACGATAGGTATTGTTTTGTTTAGTTGCTTCATTGATATTAACAACAAATGGTTTTGGTCCATAATCTGTTAACGAAATTCTTCTATCACCGTTGGAAGGGTGAAAAGAATCAAATCTGTTTGCATGCTCTATCTCATTAGGAAAAGTACAATAAACAGACTGTCTTCCATAGTTATACATTGGTATTGGTACATTAACATAATAAAGATATTGATATGGATATATATAAGGATTATAGTGCATTTTCCCCAATCCTTTCACGTTTTTACAAAATTATTCTATGCACTTGTTAAAGAAATGTACTTAGATTCAAGGTGACTTATTAAAAACACATGAATACGTTATACAAATCTAGTATACATAACGTCTCATTATCGGCAGCAAGGAAAAAGCGGAATCCATTGATATAATAAGGATTCCGCTTTTTCTTTGTTTGTCATCCTATGCATGATTTTATACATTGTTGAGATACTATGGTTTTTCCGGTTTACGAATGTCCTGTATTAGTACAAAAAATTGTATAAAATCTTGTATAAAAAAGATTGATAATTTTAAAACAAAGTTTGATGAAAAACTTTGTTGATATAGTTTTTTTCTTTTGATTTTTAAACTTCAATTGTATTGTTAAGTTAAAGGTCCATTTAATGAAATAAGTGTTTTAGGCTAAAAATCTTTCTTTACAAAAGTCACTTTGAATTTTAAGTACATTGACTTAACCAGTGCATAGGATAATTTTATAAAATTGTGAAGGATTGAGAAAAATGCACTATATTCCTTTTATGTATCGATATCAATATCCTTATTATGCTAATGTATCAATGTATAACTATGGAAGACAGTCTGTTTACTGGAATTTTCCTAATGAGATAGATTATACAAACAGATTTGATTTTTTTCGTTTTTCCAATGGTGATGGAAGTATTTCGTTAACAGATTATGGATCAGAACCATTTGTTGTTAATATCAATGAAGCAGCAAAGCAAAATAATACGTATCGTACTGCTTTATGGACAGGGAAACATTTACAAGTTACCTTAATGAGCATTAATGTTGGTGAAGATATCGGTTTGGAAATACATCCTAATGTTGATCAATTTTTACGTATTGAACAAGGTCAGGGGATTGTTCAAATGGGAAAGAGTAAAGATAATTTAAATTTCAAAAGAAATGCTTATGATGATTTTGCAATAATGATACCTGCAGGAACATGGCATAATGTAATTAACACAGGTAATATTCCGTTAAAACTTTATTCGATATATGCTCCTCCAAATCATTCATTTGGTACCGTTCATGTTACTAAAGCAGATGCATTGGCTGTGGAAGAAGATTATAGTCATGGCAATAGGAATACAGTTGGTTATTAATCAAGATTTATTATAAAATCTATAACTGTGTTTTAAAAAGCAAAAAAATAAACTTTTGTTAATCTTAAAAAACAATTGAAAACTCTTCTTTAAATTTTAAAAAGAAGGTGTTACCTTTTCAAAGAAGGAAAAGACTATATAGCAACTGGAGAACAGCTTGAAGCAGAGGGAGGACAAAATATGGCTCAAACTTATTGGGGATCTGAGGTAGCCAAGAATTTAGGGATTGGCTCAAGTACTTTGCGTAAATATTGCCTTGCTCTGGAGGAAGTTGGGTATCCTTTCGAGCGCGGTAGTAATAATTCTAGAATTTTTTATCATAAGGATGTAGCAATTATAGAACGGCTATTAACAGCTATGAACAAGAAGAACGTAACACTAGAACAGGCTGTAAATCTAGCAATGACAAGTGTTATAGAAAATGAGATAGCAACTGTTGCTACAGATAGCGTAGTAGATACAGAACAGATAATAGTATTATCAGAACGTATAGAACGTTTAGAACAGCTTAATTTAGAATTAATTCAAAGATTGGATCAACAAAGTAAATTTTTACAGGAAACAGATGCTCAAAGAATAATAAGAGAAGAACAAAGAGATATTCAATTAATGCAAGTATTAAGAGAAATACAAGACAGTAAGCGATTAATAGCAGCTTCAGAACAGAGGAAATCGCTTTGGAGTCGTCTATTTGGTAAATAAATTAGAATTTAATAATAGAGAAAAGCTTACTCCTATATAAAAATAAATAAGGAGTGAGCTTTTTTGTTACTTATAAGTGGTGTTATTATAATTTCTAAAATTGGGAGTAGCTCCCCGATGTCAAGGGGAGCTACAGAGGAATAACCATGACATTAATTTTGAATTATTTAATACTATTGAACATAATAAATTCTTTTACAATGACACATACTATCCTTATATAAATTGTTATAATACGAACACTTAATTCAAAAGGGGTTAGCTACTTGTGTCTGAACATATAGAGATTATTTTGAGAACACTATTAGCTTTTTCGATTTTATTTATCGGAGCTAAACTACTAGGAAAGCAAATTATTGCTGAAATGAATACTTTTGATTTTATTGGTGCTATCTCTATCGGAAGTATTATTGCGAATTTGGCATTTAATTTAAATATAAAAACTCATCATGCAGTCATTGCTTTTCTTATGTTAGTATTGGGGTAGCGTCAGAAAAATGCGGATTTACAACGTTAAGCATTTTGATACAAGTCTTATGAGAAATTATGAAGTCCTAATTTAACGATAATTTAATTATGTACCAATAGGCTTACTCTATTGAGATTGTGAAAAAATGTACTTAAACTAATGGGGCAGGTTAGTGAAAGGCAAGTTATTTAAAATATATATTAAGACTTCAACAAATTTTAGTGTTATATATAAACCCCTGCCCAGTCTTTTAAATTATGTTATAATTATCGCAAGAACAAGTATTTAAACAAAACTCGGAGATGTATAAGATGATTAGATTAGAGAAAATAAACGCTGATAACTACCAAAAAGTTTTTGACTTAGAACTTGTAGGAGAACAGGAAAACTTTGTTTCATCAAATATGAGATCGTTGGCACAAGCCTGGGTATTTTACGAAAGAGCCAAGCCTTATGCTATTTATAATGATGATACAATTGTAGGATTTATAATGTTTGACTATAAAATAGAAAATAGGAAAGTAGAGATTTGGCGATTTATGTTAGGGAGTGCATATCAAGGAAAAGGCTATGGTAAAGAAGCATTAAACAAAGCTATAGAATTTTTGAAGCAAGAAAATTTATTCGACTATATCCAAATAAATTATGTTGAAGAAAATTTAGTGGCAAAAAAACTTTATCAAAAAGTTGGTTTTTCAGAAACGGGAGAAATGGAAGGAAACGAAGTTGTTATGAGGCTCTCAATAGTGAAAGAATAGGTGTCAAATATATTCCAGTTTCATTACCTAACAGCAGTGATGAATAGCTAAAAGTATATTTCAAATAGATAGAACGTTTTAGGTTGGCAGCTGCTAGCCCTTTTTGTATTCTTGTTTTGTGAATAGTTACACTTAAACTAAAGGGTGCTTTAGTTCAACAATCTAAATTAAAAAGTCGATTCCTTGAGAGACTGGAAATCGGCTTTTTTTATGATTGGAACTTCCTTAGCGTTGTAAATACGCATTTTCCTGACGCTACCCC
>JAFTFU010000006.1 GCA_017458285.1 Clostridia bacterium
ACCAGAAAAATTCCATGGACTAAAAGATCCAGATTTAAGATATAGACAAAGATACACAGATTTAATAGTAAATCCAGAAGTTAAAAAAACATTTTTATTAAGAAGCAAAATATTTAAAGAAATAAGAAAATTTATGGATGAAAATGGATATATGGAAGTAGAAACACCAATGCTTACAACTGTAGCAACAGGAGATGCTGCAAGACCATTTATAACACATCACAACACGTTAGACCTAGAAATGTATTTAAGAATAGCACCAGAGCTAAACCTAAAAAGATTAATAGTAGGTGGATTTGACAAAGTATTTGAAATAGGAAAAAACTTTAGAAATGAAGGAATGGACATAAAACATAATCCAGAATTTACAAATATGGAATTTTATTCAGCATATGAAGACTATCATGACATGATGAATATGGCAGAAAATTTAATATCAACAGTTGCTAAAAATGTATTAGGAACTACAAAAATAACATATCAAGGAACAGAAATAGATTTAACTCCATCTTGGAAAAGAATAACAATGATAGATAGTATAAAAGAAGTATGTGGAGTTGATTTCAATACTATTACAACTGACGAAGAAGCACAAGCAATAGCAAAAGAAAAAGGCGTTGAATATGAAGATATAAAAAATACAAGAGGACACATTATAAACGAATTCTTTGAAACATTTGTAGAAGAAACACTAATTCAACCAACATTTATAATGGACTACCCTGTAGAAATATCACCATTAACAAAAAGAAAGAAAGACAAACCAGAATTAGTAGAAAGATTTGAATTATTTATTGGAGGAAGAGAATATGGAAATGCCTATTCAGAATTAAACGATCCAATAGACCAATATCAAAGATTTTTAAAACAAGTAGAAGCAAAAGAAAAAGGTGACGAAGAAGCAGGAGGAATGGACGAAGACTTTGTAAATGCTTTAGAAATTGGGTTACCACCAACTGGAGGAATGGGAATAGGATTAGATAGATTAGTAATGCTTCTTACAGATTCTGCATCAATAAGAGATGTACTATTCTTCCCAACAATGAAACCTTTGAACTAGTTCAATACATTTTAATGAGTTCTAAAATTTGTGCAGTAGTGGTTTTATTTAAAAAAGATAATAATACTTATAAAAAGGTGCATAGGTGAAAATTATGAAATATTTTTGTAGAAACTGATAATATAGAGGAAGCAAAGGAGTTTGTGGACAATGAACTAAAAATAGGAGGTAATAAATTGATTTTAGAAAATAAATTACACATTATCAATCCTGCAGAACTTGCGAGAGAGGAAGAAAAAATAAGTAAAAAGAAAGCAAAAGAACTATTTGAAACAGGGTACTTAAATTCGTTAGTACCAGGAACTAATGCCACAATCAACTTATAATGAAATAATCGAGAAATATGTAGAAATGAATATAGCCCACCCATTCAGAGAAGCAAATGGAAGAACCACAAGAATTTGGCTTGATTTAATTTTAAAAAAAGAATTAAATTTGGTAGTAGATTGGAACAAAGTTGACAAAGGTGATTATTTACTTGCAATGGAACGTAGCCCTATTAAAGATACTGAAATTAAAGAGATATTAAAACAAAGTTTAACAGATAAAGTCGAAGATAGAGAAGTATACATGAAAGGTATAGACAATAGTTACTTATATGAAGGATATTTAACGTATAAAACAGAAGATTTATAAACAAAATATAGTAATTAAAGAACTCGCCAGAATTCATCATGACGAGTTCTTTATAATAAAAAAGGGGAGAACATAATGAAAGATAGAGGTAAACTAAAAGATACAAAAGACTATATAGTAATCCCTATTCCAAATGAAATAGAAAATATAGGTGATTTGTTCAATGAAGAAAAAATAGTAAAAGTACAAGTAAATGGAAGAACTTTTTTTACAAAATATTCAATAGAAATTGCAACAGGAAATGTAAATTCAATACATAGTTTTGAAAATGTAGATGCCGTACTCATGATTCCGATAAAAAATTTAAAAGAAGAAAACATAGCCCACATAGAATCTGGAAAAATTGGTGTATTAAAATCTATACTCCAATCAAAAGATATTATAGCGGTTATGCCAGAAAATAGAAAATTTGATTTTCAAAAAGTAAATGTACAAAGGATTAATACAAACAACACAGTTCAGTCAATTCAAAATTTTTTAGGTAAGGACTATGTAACGGATTCTGATGAGAGCACACGTTATGAAATATTCAAAGGAAAAACAGAGATGTCGCAATATGAACAGGCAAAGAAAAAAGAAGCAATAATGAATTGTTTATTTGAAAATATGACTACTATTAATGATAAATGCGAAATTCTTGTTGATGAACATAGATATAATTTACTAAAAGAAGATAGATTGATACTCAAAAAAATACCTAAAAGGAATGAAATAGACAAAGAAAAATTGCAAGTGATTGCAGATAATATAGAAAAATATCTAAATGCCCAGAATAAATCCAGTGTAAAAATTGATAATTATTATAAAGAACTAATGTTAGAATATTTGAGAATTGTACCAAAATCAAAAGCTTTTTACTATGAGGAAGAACATACTCACATAGTTTTTACAAATATAAAAAATAAAAAAGACAAAATAAGCATAAAACCACCGCTACCACCCAAAAATGAGACTATTGCCAAAAGATATACAAGACCAAATGAAAATATAGCATATAAAATGATCATTTTAGCTAAATTAGTTAATCGATTTGCACACATGTTAAGTAATAATAATCAAAACAAAGAACAATTATATAAAATAAAAATGAAACTAATAGAAGGAGTAATTGATTTATCCAATATTGATACTAATATTAAAATTTATAAAATGATTGATAAAAGAAGAAAGAATGATAAAATTGAAAATCTAATGGCTATTGTTGTAGTTATACCTGGATATTCTATGATTTCTTTGCATTTGAAAAATGTAGAACCAAGATTAAAACATAAATTAGATAATTTGATGTTTTTTACAGGTGAACCACATGCAACATCAGATATTATATTACCAGGAGTAAATAACCAGTTACTTATTAAATTGAAAGAACTAACTATCAAAGAAAGAATAAAAACACTCATAAATTTAGATGATACTACATTTTATAAACTAGCAATAAGAATGGGATATACTTATGAAACCATTAAAACACAGAAAGATAAGAGAAAATTTATAAGACAAATGATTTCAGACGAGAAATTAGATGTATTAATAGAACAAATTCAGTATTTGAAAGATACATGCATGATTGAAAAGGAGAAAATAAAAGGGAGAAGATAATGAATTTTTTTGATAGAACAAAGAAGATTTTGTTAGATGAGATAGAGAGAAAAATAAAAAAAATTAAAAAAGATATAGAAGATAATGAAAATAAACTTAATGAGGCAAAATCAGAAATTGATGAATTAAATTCTATAAAAGAACAGATTTCCGAGGACATAAAAAGATTTAAAGAACCATTTAAAGAACCATTTAAAGAAACATTAAAAAAAACATTTAAAAAAGCATTAAAAAAAACAATTAATAATATAAATTCTAATAGGGAAAAAATAAATAAACTAGAAGCCGAGTTAAATAAATGTAAGAAATCAATAACACAGATAAATCAACAAATAAAAAAAATAAATGTTAAATTAAATAAGTTATCTATTCAAATGCAAGATTTAAATAAAAAGAAGAAAAAGATAGAAGAAGCACAAACATTAGCAGAACTAGGATTTGAAATCAAGGCAGAAGTAGTAAAGAAATATAAAGAAAAACTAAAGGATACAAAAGACTATATAGTAATCCCAATTCCAAATGAAATAGAGAATATAAGTGATTTGTTTAATGAAGAAAAAATAGCAAAAGTACAAATAAATGGAAAAACATTTTACACAACATATTCAAGAGAAATTGCAACAGGAAGAATAAATTTTATACATGATTTGGAAAATCTAATGGCTGCACTCATGATTCCAATAAAAGGACTAGAAGAACAAGACATAGATAGTGTAAGATCTGGAGAAATTCGTGTTAATAAATCAGCGTTACGATTAAAAGAAATTGTTATGATAATACAAGAAAACAGTAAAATTAATGTTGATACAGAAAACATACAAAAGATTAATACTAACAGCATAGGCGAGGCAATTAAGAATTTTTTAGGAGATGATCTAACTGATTCAGATGAGAGTGTAAATTATAAGATATTCAAAGGAAAACCAGACATTTCACAAGATGAGCAAGAAAAGGAAAAAGAAGCTATAAAAAATTGTTTATTTGAAAATGTTTTAAATAAAATTGCTTATGAACATGAAATTAAAGTAAATGAAAAAAGATATTATTTACAGAACAACGATGTAGATGATATTAATAAAAAACGAACAAGTAATGTGATAAACGAGAAAAACGTACAGACTATTGCAAATGACATAGAAAAGTATCTAAATGAACAAGATAAATCTAGTGCAAACATTGATGATGTTTATAAAAGACTAATGTTAGAATATTTGAGAGTTGTACCAAAATCAAAAGCCATATATTATGAGGAAGACAATAAAATTGATTTACAAGGTGAAAAATTAAGTATAAAGCTGCCATTACCTCCCAAAAATGAAACCATTGCCAAAAGATATACAAGACCAAATGAAAATATCGCATATAAGATGATGATTTTAGCTAAATTAGTTAATAAATTTGCACACTTAATGAAGAAAAGAAATAGTCCAAATAAACAATTAGAAGAACAATTATTTACAGTAAAGTTAAATCTAATAGAAAAAGTAATTGAATTGTCACAAAAAGATACTAACATAAAAATTATGAAACAATTTGATTATAATAAAATGCTAAAAGGTATTATAGTAGAGATACCTGGATATACAATGATTTCATTGCATGTAAGAAATGAAAAAAAACAATTAAGGTATAAAACCAATAGATTAAACGTTTTTGAAGGTAAAATCGTTAAAACATCAGATATTATATTACCAGGAGTAAATGACCAGTTACTTATTAAATTGAAAGAACTAACTATCGAAGAAAGAATACAAGCACTGATAAATTTAGATGATACTACATTTTATAAACTAGCAATAAGAATGGGATATACTTCTGATACCATTACAACACAGAAAGATAAGAGAGAATTTATAAGACAAATGATTTCGGACAAGAAATTAGACGAATTATTAGAACAAAATTCAGTATGGAGAGATGACTAAAAATATACATTAATAGTAGCAGCTATAATTCTAATAGGGTGTAATTTTGATTAAAAAGCCCCTAATTTAGTTTGAAATAGATTTAAAAAATTTTTACGAAACTAATTGATAAACTAAAAAAATGTGATATAATATTCAAAAAATAAGATGAATTATGAGTATTTAATATAAACAAAAATAAAAAGTGAGTAGTTGCATACAAAGGAGAATATTATGTTTGGATATAATATAGATAAAAAAACTCTATACATTGTAGTTGCTATAATCGCAGTAATATCAATTGCAGGTTTAGGAACAGAAAGATTAATTGACCTTTTACTATCAGTACCTGCAGTATTATTAGCAATAACAGTACATGAATTTGGACATGCATTTGCTGCATACAAATTTGGAGATGACACACCATTAAAACAAGGAAGAATATCTCTAAATCCATTTGACCACATAGATCCTGTAGGAATAGCAATGCTATTATTTGCACACATTGGATGGGGAAAGCCTGTACAAGTAAACCCAAGAAATTATAATAGAAATATAAGTGTAGCAAAAGCAGACGCAATAGTATCATTTGCAGGACCATTAATGAATTTTATAACAGCAATACTATTTACAATTATATATTGTGCGATTTTTAAATTTGTACCATATAGTTTTTTTATAAATAAAATAGGTGTAATAATACTTAGCATAATAAACTATATAGTTGTTATAAATATAGGACTTGGAATTTTTAACCTTATTCCATTACCACCACTAGATGGATCAAAAATCATAGTTCCATTTTTACCAACTAATGCCCAAAGATGGTTAGAACAAAACGAGCAATTATTTTATATAATGTTTCTTGCTCTTTGGATAACAGGTATTGCTGGAAAAATGATTTCGCCACTAATTTCAGAATTAACATTACTAATATTTAAATTATGCATGAGAATATTTGGAATATAGTAAAAAATGAAATGTGAAATATTAAAAATTCTATAACATAAAAAAGAAAGGTAAAATAAAATGAAAGATATCATAACATTAGGAATCGAATCAAGCTGTGATGAAACCTCTGTGGCCGTTATAAAAAACGGTCGTGAGGTTTTATCTAATATAATAGATACACAAATTAAAATACATGAAAAATTTGGAGGAGTTGTACCTGAGATAGCTTCAAGAAATCACATAGAAGCAATATCAAGAGTTACAAAAATGGCATTGGAAGAAGCAAAAATTACATTTGATAATATAGATGCAGTCACACCAACATATGGACCGGGGTTAGTAGGAGCACTACTAGTAGGATTATCTTATGCAAAAGGGCTAAGCTATGCAATAAACAAGCCATTAGTAGGAGTAAATCATATAGAAGGGCACATTGCTGCCAACTATATAACATATAAAGACTTAAAACCGCCATTTTTATGCATGATGACATCAGGAGGAAATACACAAATAGTTTATGTAAAAGATTACTGCAAATTTGAAGTATTAGGAAAAACTCGTGATGATGCAATAGGAGAAGCTTTTGATAAAGTCGCAAGGGTAATAGGGCTTGGATATCCAGGAGGCCCTAAAGTTGATAAATTAGCACTAAATGGAAAGCCTACTATTGAACTTCCTAAAGTACATACAGACAATCTTGACTTTAGTTTTAGTGGGATAAAAACAGCTGTAATAAACTTACATCATAAAAATCCTGATATTAATAAAGAAGATTTATGTAGAAGCTTTGAAGAAACTGTAACAGAAATGTTAATGGGAAAAGTAAAAAAAGCAATAGAGCAAACAGGAATAAAGACGATAGCGTTAGCAGGAGGAGTATCTGCAAATTGCTTCATTAGAAAAGAATTTTCAGAGCTTGAAAAAACAGGAATAAAAGTGTACATGCCTGATTTAAAGTTGTGCACAGATAATGCTGCAATGATTGGAGCTGCTGGATATTACAGATTCTTAAATGGAGATATATCAGACCTATCCTTAAATGCAGTACCAAATTTAAAATTAGGAGAATAAATGTGAGCCTTACGAAAGGGATGAGATAAAAAATGGCAATATATGCAATAGCAGATTTACATTTATCATTTGAGGAAAACAAGCCAATGGACATATTTGGCTATAATTGGAAAAATCATGAAGAAAAAATAAAACAAGATTGGCTATCAAAAGTAACAGACAATGACTTAGTATTATTGCCGGGAGATTTCTCATGGGCGATGCATTTAAAAAATACAAAAAAAGATTTTGAATATTTAAGTAGTATGCCTGGAAAAAAGCTTATGTTAAAGGGAAACCATGATTATTGGTGGGAAACTGTAAGCAAGATGCGTACATTTTTAAAAGAAAACAATTATAAAAATATAGATTTTCTATACAACAATAGTTATGAATTTGAAAATTACATAATCGTTGGAACAAAAGGCTGTCCAATTTCGGAAGAAGATGTAGATGAAAAAATATTAAATAGAGAGCTTATAAGATTAGAATTATCATTAAAAGACGCTGTAGAAAAATATGGAACTAAAAAAGAAATTCTAGTATGCATGCACTATCCGCCTATAACTAAAAATAAAATTTTAAATCATGAAGAATTAATGTTTGTTGAGCTTATGAAAAAATATAATGTAAAAAAATGTTTATATGGTCATCTGCACGGAAATTCAATAAATGATGCATTAGAAGGAACTATAGAAAGTATAGAATTTAAATTGGTTAGCTCAGACGGACTAGATTTTAAATTATACAAGGTAAATTAAGACAAGAAGTATAAATAAAAAAACAACATTTTGTCTCAGAGAGCAGATTAAATGCGTCTCTGACAAAAAATGTTGAATAAAAAAAAATAGGTTTATAGGTAAAGCCAAAATTAAAAACCTAAATATATTATACAAGGAAATATAGCAAAAATGGTAAATTTAAAAAAAGATGTACAATTCATAAAATCAGTTGGACCAAACAGAGTAGCATTATTAAATAAACTTAACATACACAGTGTAGGAGATTTAATAACATATTTCCCAAGAGACTATCAAGACAGAAGTAAACCCAAAAACATATGTGAATGCATTGAAGGACAAGAAGTATTAATTGAAGCAATGCCAATTGCACGAATGAGCGAATATAGGACAAATAGAATTACAATAAGTAAGTTAATGTTAAGAGACGAAACAGGAACATGTACAGCAATATGGTTTAATCAGACATATCTAAAAAACAAATTTGAACCAGGGAAAAATTATCGCTTTTTTGGGAAAATAACAAATAAAAATGGCATACTAGAAATGCAAGCACCAGCATTTGACAATGAAGGCGAAACAAAAAATACAGGAAAAATAGTACCCATTTATCCACTAACAAGAAATTTATCACAAAATGTTCTAAGAGGTATAATGCAAAATGCCATGGACGAAGTATATGGAAATCTTGAAGAAACATTACCACAAGAAATTATAAACGAATATAACTTAATGGAACTCAATGAAGCCATAAAAAAAGTTCATTTTCCAGAAGAATTAGAAGAATTCAAACAAGCCAGAACAAGGCTTGCATTTGAAGAATTATTAATAATGCAATTAGCACTATTAGAATTAAAAAACAAATATGCAGTAGATATGGAAGGAATAGAATTTAGCAAAGAAGCCAAAATGTCTGATGTAATTAATATATTGCCATTTAAACTCACAAAAGCTCAATTAAGAGTTTTAGAAGAAATAGATAGAGATATGGAAAACAAAAAGCCGATGAACAGATTACTTCAAGGAGATGTAGGTTCAGGAAAAACAGCTGTAGCAATAATTGCAGCATATAAAGCTGTTAAATCAGGATATCAAGCAGCAATACTTGCACCTACTGCAATACTTGCAAGCCAGCATTTAGAAAGCTTTAGAGAAATGTTAGATAAGTTTGGAATTAGATGCGAACTTTTAATGTCAAGTGTAACTGCGAAAAAGAAAAAAGAAATATTACTAAAATTAGAAAATGGAGAAATAGATATTTTAATTGGAACACATGCAATAATAGAAGAAAATGTAGTTTTTAAAAATTTAGGATTAGTTGTAACAGACGAGCAACATAGATTTGGAGTAAAACAAAGAACAAAAATAGTAGAAAAAGGTCAAACACCTGATGTTCTAGTAATGTCTGCAACACCAATTCCACGAACTTTAGGATTAATATTATATGGAGATCTGGACATTTCCATAATAGACGAACTTCCTCCAAACAGAAAAAAAGTTGAAACATATGCCGTAAAAAAGAATATGGAAGAAAGGGTAAACAATTTTATAAAAGAACAAATAAAAGACGGAAGACAAGTATACATAGTGTGCCCATTAGTTGAAGAAAGTGAAGAATTTGATTTAAAATCAGTAGTTGAACTAGCTGAAAAATATAAAACAGAAACATTTAACGAATTCAAAGTTGAATATTTGCATGGAAAAATGAAAAACAAAGAAAAAGACGAAATAATGCAAAGATTCAAAAATGGAGAAATAGAAATTTTAATTTCAACAACAGTAATAGAAGTTGGAGTAAATGTTCCAAATGCAAGTTTAATGATAGTAGAAAATGCAGAAAGATTTGGTTTAGCACAATTGCATCAATTAAGAGGAAGAGTAGGAAGAGGAGAATATAAATCTTATTGTATTTTAAAATATGACAAAGCAAGCAAAAATACAAAAGAGCGAATGGAAATAATGACTCAAACAAACGATGGATTTTTAATTGCAGAAAAAGACTTACAATTACGTGGCTCAGGAGATTTCTTTGGAACAGAACAACATGGAATTCCAGAATTTAAAATTGCAAATTTATTTGAAGATATAGAAATTTTAAAAATGGCACAAGAATTAGCAGGAAGAATAATACATGAAGACCCACTTTTAGAATTAGAAAAAAATAGTCAATTAAATTTAAAAGTTATGAATAAATTCGGAAACAGAATAGATATATAAAAGAGGTTTATAAATCCAATTTATCTATAAAAAACATGTAAAAAGTCTTGATTTATTAAATTGTGTATAGTAAAATAAAACACGGAGACAAAATAAAAACAGTAAAAACGAGAAAGAAGGAAAAACGAATGAAAATAAACTCAATTGCAAAAGAAATAATAGAATGGACAGTGTGCATACTAGTAGCAGTAATAATAGCATTATTAGTAAGGTACTTTATAGGAACACCAACAGTAGTAAAAAACGTATCAATGAAGCCAACGTTAAAAGAAAATCAAAGATTATGGCTAAACAGATGGGCAATGACAACACATGCAGATTTACATAGAGGAGAAATAATAACATTTGAAGCACCAAGTAAAAATCAATTAGAAGAAGATAATATAGAAGACGGAGTATATACTGCAAGATATTATAATCAAAAACAAGGTGTAAAAAAATTTGTATATGATGTACTAGAAATTAATAAAATAAGTTACATAAAAAGAGTAATAGCTTTAGAAGGAGAACATGTAGAAATCAAAGACGGAAGTGTATATATAGACGGAAAGAAGTTAGAAGAAGATTATTTACAACCAGGAGTTGTTACAGATATGAGAGGTGGCTTAGTAAACGATTTTGTTGTACCAGAGGGAACAGTATTTGCATTAGGAGACAACAGAGCAGAAAGTACTGATAGTAGGTTCTTTGGATGCATTCCATTAGAAAAAGTTGAAAGTAAGGTTGCATTTAGATTTTGGCCATTCAATTTATTTGGAAAAGTAAAATAAAAGACTATTACAAAAATGAGAAGAGGAATAACTATTGTTTGAAAATATTATTGGAAATGAAAAAGTAAAAGAAACACTTAAAAAATCGATAATTGCAAATAGGTTATCACATAGTTATATGTTCATAGGAATAGACGGAATAGGAAAGCAGTTATTTGCAAAAGAATTTGCTAAACAAATTTTATGCATAGATAGTGAAAAAACTCAAACGGGAACTTATTGCAACAAATGCAAATCATGCATAGAATTTGACTCCAGCAACAACCCAGACTTTAAAATAATAGATATAGCGCCAGAAGAAAAGTCTATAAAAATTGAGCAAATAAGAAATATGCAAATAAAAATTGCAGAAAAGCCTATAGTATCAGATAAAAAAGTATATATAATAAATAATGCAGACACCATGACAAGAGAAGCACAAAACTGCTTATTAAAGACACTTGAAGAACCACCAGAATATGTAACAATAATTTTAATTGGACAAAATGAAAACAATTTTTTAACAACAATAAAATCAAGATGTACCAAAATTAACTTTAATAAAATTCCAGATACAAGCATAAAAGAATATATAAAAGAAAATTTAAATATCACAGACATACAAGACGGAATTATTGTACTATGTAATGGAAGTATAGGAAAAGCTATAAAATACAAAGAAAATGAACAAAACTATTTAAGCTTAAAAAATATAGTTGAGAACATCGATAAAACAGATGTAATTGAAATTTTAGGAATGGCAGAACCATTATACAAAGCGAAAGATACAATATATGAATTATTAGATAGTTTAAATATAATGTGTCTTAAAAGAGCAAAAGAAAATATAAAAATGGCAAACTGCATACCCATAATAGAACAAACAAAAACAAGGTTAAAATCAAATAGTAATTTCGATATGAGTATAGACAACATGATATTTAACTTATGGAGGGAAGTAAATTGAAAAACATAGTAGGAGTAAGATTTAGAAAAATAGGAAAAATATATTTTTTCGACCCTAAATGGTTAGAATTAAAAAAAGGAGACAATGTAATTGTTGAAACAGCACAAGGAGAGGAGTTTGGAGAAGTTATTGTTCCAAACAAAAAGATAAAAGAAGAAAAACTTACAGAACCATTAAAAAATGTTTTAAGAATAGCAAATGACAGAGATAAAAAACACTATGATGAGTGTAAACGCAAAGAAAAAGAAGCTTTTGAAGTCGCTCAAAAGAAAATAAAAGAACACAAATTAGAAATGACTTTAACTGAAGTTGAATGTAAATTTGATAACAGCAAAATAATTTTTAGTTTCACAGCAGATGGAAGAATTGACTTTAGAGAATTAGTAAAAGACTTAGCTGCTATATATAAAACTAGAATAGAGCTAAGACAAATAGGCGTTAGAGATGAAGTTAGAAGAATTGGTGGAAATGGTGTTTGCGGAAGAGAACTTTGTTGTTGTTCATTCTTAAAAGAATTTGAAACGGTTTCAATTAAAATGGCAAAAGAGCAAAACATTTCATTAAATCCGTCTAAAATTTCAGGCAATTGTGGTAGATTAATGTGTTGCCTAAAATATGAAGAAGAAGTTTATACTGATAAATTAAAAAGACTTCCTAACATTGGAGCAATTGTAAAAACAGAGGATGGAAACGGAGAAGTAGATAGATTGGAAACTTTGAAGGAAGTTGTTAGAGTTAAATTTAAAGACGGAGACGGATATTTTTATAAAAAATATAATGCTAAAGATGTTGAAATTATAAAAAATAATGTTAAAGAAGAATTGGACAAAGAGGAAATTGAAAATAAAAAAGAGCTTGAAGAATTAGAAAAACTAGAAGAAGATGACGCTAAAAATTCAAAACTATAAATTATAATTCAATTGAAGGGTGGTGAAGAAAATGGCATATAAAATCACTGATAAATGTATTAGTTGTGGAGCTTGTGCTGCAAATTGTCCAGTAGGTTGTATATCTCAAGGAGAAGAAAGATTTGAAATTGACCAATCTGCTTGCATTTCTTGCGGTACATGCGCGGCTGTTTGCCCAGTTGAAGCTCCAGTAGAAGAATAATTTACTTAAAAATGAACTAAGAGAAAAGCGCTTTTTTCAAAAACAACATTTTCTCTTAGTTCATTTTAAAAAGGTTTATTCAACTGTAACTGATTTTGCAAGATTTCTTGGCTTATCTACGTCAAGATTTTTTTGTTTTGCAATATAATAAGCTAAAAATTGTAATGGTACAATTGCTAAAATAGGAGATAAGAACTCACTAATTTCAGGAATTTGTATTACATAGTCGAATTTATTATTATCCAAATTTTGATTTGTAATAACAATAGATTTTGCCCCACGAGTAATTACTTCTTGAGTATTACTAATAGATTTTTGTAATAGTTTAGCATCAGTATAAATACTAATAACGGTTGTATTATCTTCAATTAAAGCTATAGGTCCATGTTTTAATTCTCCTGAAGCATAAGCATCTGAATGTATGTAAGAAATTTCTTTTAATTTTAAAGAACCTTCCATAGCAATTGGGTGATCAATACCTCTACCAATAAAGAATATATCATGTTCATTATAAATTTTTAATGCAATATCTTTAACAGAATTTGCTGTTCCTAAAACATTTTCAAGTTTAGTAGGAAGAGATAAAACATCTTGTTTAACCTTTTCTAAAACTTTTTCATCACATCTACCAAGTATCTCAGCGAAATTAATTGCAAGCATAGAAAGAATTGTAACTTGTGCAGTATATGCTTTAGTAGAAGCAACTGCAATTTCAGGTCCGGCATAAGTTAAAATTGAATAATCAGCTTCACGAGTTATAGAGCTTCCAATTACATTTGTTATTGCAATTGTTTTAGCACCACATTCTTTTGATAATTTAAGAGCAGCTATAGTATCAGCAGTTTCTCCAGATTGAGAAATAAAAATACAAAGAGTATGATTATCAATTAAAGGTTCTCTATATCTAAATTCTGATGCAACATCAACCTCAGTAGAAATTTTACATAATTTTTCAATTATACTTTTAGCTGAAAGTCCAGCATGCATTGCAGTTCCACAAGCTATTATGTATATTTTGTTAATGGTTGTTAAATAATCTTTATCGATTGATATGTCTTTAAAATCGTAAGAGCCAGTATCAGATAATCTTGAATTTATTGTTTTTCTTACACTATCTGGTTGTTCATAAATTTCTTTTAACATAAAATCGTCATAACCATTTTTAGTTACACTATTTTCATCCCAATCAATTTCTTTAATATCTTTTTGGATTTGATTTAATTCAAAATCATAAAATTTAACTTCATCTTTAGATAAAACTGCAAATTCTTTGTCCTTTAAGAAGTAAAACTTCTTTGTATAATTAAGCACTGCAGGAATATCAGATGCTACAAAATTTTCATTTTCGGATACTCCAATAACCATTGGGCTATCTTTTTTTGCAACATATAAATTATTAGGAGTATGTTTATAAATTAACTCAATTGCATAACTTCCCTTTAAATCATTACATGTTTTTTTAAGTGCAGTTAAAACATCATTTGTTTGTTCAAAATAAAAATGAACAAGATTAGGTATAACTTCTGTATCAGTTTGGGAATAAAATTTATAACCATTATTAATTAAAAATTCACGAAGCTCATTGTAATTTTCAATAATACCATTATGTACAACCGCAAATAAATTTGAATTATCAAAATGTGGGTGAGCATTTTCTTTTGAAGGTTTACCATGTGTAGCCCAACGTGTGTGAGCGATACCAACGGTTCCACTTATTGACGCCATTTCTTTTATATTTTCTAAATTTGAAACTCTTCCTTTATCTTTTAATATTTTAATTCCATCACTTTCAATTGTTGCAATCCCTGCTGAATCATAACCTCTGTATTCAAGTTTTGATAGTCCATTTATTAAAATTGGGCTTGCTTTTTTATTTCCTACGTAGCCAACTATTCCACACATAAAAATTCCTCCTTTAAATAGTTTATAATATTATTTTTTCTTAGATTTGGTTCGTTTAAATTAATACAATTTATGTGCTTTTAATCAAATCTTTAGTTGTTTTTAACATCTCAATTATAATAAGCCCAAACCCATTTGTCAAGCAAAAAATAGCCTTAATTTTTTTTCATTATATGCATCGCAGACATAGATTTTTAAAATGTACTACTACTCTAGTAACGATAAGTAATCTGTGGCAAATTTTTATATAAATTTTACTTGTAATTTGTACTTGAAGTTTTGAAATTATTAAAGTATAATAATAGTGTTTTTTACAACTAGATTTTGGCTCGCAAAATGAATGAATGAAAGGATGGTAGAGATGGAAAAAATAAAACAAAAAGTCAAAGGTGTATATTCTATATTAAGGAAAGCATTTGAAAAATTTCCGCTAACAATACTAACAGTTATAATACTTACATTAATAAGTGTGACTAATATAGATAATAACTTCATTCCGGATAATTTATTAGGCAAAATTTTTTATTTTGGAATAATTTTTGCAAGCAGTAATTTTTTTATTGAAACAAAATTCGAAGAGAATATAAAGAAAAGAAAAATTGCGTACATAATAGCAACAATAATTTCTCTTATATTTACATTGCTTCTTGATATAGATACAATTATTTCAGGAACAGTAGACAAAGGTTTTGATATAACTATTTTTAGATGGACGATTACATATGGTGTCATTATAAATTTAGCGGCGATATATTTTAACTTTAAAAGAAGTGGTAAAACATTTGAGGAGTATGTAACCACTGTATTTGTAAATAATTTAAAAACAATGATTATATATGGAATTCTTGCCATTGGGTCGATGATTATTTCAGCAGTATTCATTTATTTAATTTTAAATGGAAAAGGCTATATATTTATTTTAAAAGTTGAGACTTTGATATTTGGAATATATTGTATACCAACAATAATTTATGCTTTTTATGACATGGAAAAAGAACATTCAAAATTTTCAAAAATAATCATAAAAAATATACTTGGGACACTTGTAATAATTGCATTTGCTATAATTTATATGTATATTATAAAAATAATTGTATTAGCACAAATACCTTCAAATGAAATATTTAGAATTTTAATGGGATTATTTATATTAGGATGTCCTATATGGACAATGGCACAATCATTTGATGAAAATAAACTTATAGACAAAATAAATAGCAAACTTCCATTATTATTTATACCGTTTGTATTTTTACAGATGTATTCAATAGGTGTAAGAATAATATCACATGGGGTTACAGAATTTAGATATTTAGCTGTAATGTTAATTATATTTGAAATAGTTTACATATTCATGTATTTAAAAAAGAAAGAAAAAATAGGCAATATTTTATTAATTCTTTCTGTACTTGTTGCTATTTCATTAGTTGTACCATGCATAAATATGTTTAATATTTCAGCTATTAGTCAATACAATTACTTGAAAATAGTAGAGAATAAATCAGAATACTCTGATGAAGAAAAGCAAAAGATTAGTGGGGCTTATTCGTATTTTAAAGCTTCTGTTTATGGAGAAAAATATTTAAATAAAATTTCTTCTGAAAATATAGAAAAAATAAAAAATATGAAAAAAGAAGTTAAAATAAATGATAATTATATTTATGCAACTGCTGACATCAAAAGCTTAGATGTAGAAGGGTACAATAAGCTTTACGAAATAAGTTCA
>JAFTFU010000046.1 GCA_017458285.1 Clostridia bacterium
AAGCTGAAACGGAATGTGGAAAGAGATAAATATGTCAACGAATTGCTGTTAGAGCAGGGCTGGCTGGTGCTGCGTTTTTGGGAAAGTGATGTTAAGAAGAATTTGGAGAAATGTGTTGATGAAGTGATGGGATATTTGAAGGTGTGAAATCAGGTTCAAAATTGATAAAAAATGGTTTAACAAATTATTTGTTAAGAAAGATAGTAAACTGCAGGGAGAAACGTTATTTATGAGTGAGTTGAAATTTCAAAAGCTAACACCTACTCAAGAAGCCGATTTATCAGGATATGAAGATGCGTTAGATTATGTTTTTTCTCAAGATGATATAAAAAATATTGCTATTTCTGGTGCATATAGTTCTGGTAAAAGTAGTGTCATTGAAACTTATAAGAGAAAGCATAAAGAAAAGAAATTTATACATCTTTCATTAGCACACTTTCAGCCGTTGGAAGTACATTCCAATGATATTATTGAAGAAGGATCAATAAGAAAGAGTGATAAAAATATTGAAAACATTATAGAAGGAAAAATACTCAACCAATTGATTCAGCAGATTCCCTCGGATAACATTCCACAGACAAGTTTTAGAATTAAACGAAATTTAGGTGAGAGCCAGCCATTCTTAACGATTCTCATAATTTGTGGATTCTTGCTGATTTCTATGCACTTTTTGTTTTTTTCTGCATGGAAAGCATATACTGATTCATTAAATAATGTATGTGTAAAATTCTTGTTTAATTGGACTGCCTATCCTGAAGTTCGATTAGTAAGTGGATTAATAACAATAGTAGTTGTTGGTTTAGCAATTTATACATTAATCCAAACTCAAAGAAGAAAGAATATTTTCCGTAAAATTAGCGTTCAAGGGAATGAAATTGAAATCTTTTCAGACAGTAACGATTCTTATTTTGATAAATACTTGAACGAAGTTTTATATTTATTTGAAAATGCAGATGTTGATGGCATTGTATTTGAAGATATTGATCGCTTTGGCAATACAGCTATTTTTGAACGTTTAAGAGAAATAAATACACTTACAAATGTTAGATTAAAAGATAAAAACAATACGAAAGATAATAAGGAGGTAAAACGTCCTTTACGTTTTTTTTACCTTTTGCGCGATGACATTTTCAATAATAAGGATAGAACTAAATTCTTTGACTATATTCTGCCAGTTATTCCGGTTTTGGACAGTTCAAATTCATACAATAAATTAAAAGAGTATTTGGAAAGTGCGGGAATATATGAATTGTTTGATGACCATTTTCTTAGAGGGATTTCCCTGTATATTGATGATTTGCGCTTGCTGAAAAACATATTTAATGAGTTTTTAATTTTCAATGCTAAACTCAACAGTATTGAACTGAATGTGAATAGATTGTTTGCGATTATAGCATATAAAAATATATTCCCCAAAGATTTTGCTGATTTACAACTTAATCGTGGATTTGTTTATAATTTGTTTCAAAGAAAAGGAGAATTAATAAAAAGAAAAACAGAGTCTCTTCAGAAAGAACATGATGATTTAACTGAACAAATAAGTATTTGTGAAACAGAACAACTGGAATCTTTACAGGAACTAGAAGATGTTAAAGATGCGCGTCGTAATAGGGCCAATAGAAATTGGAACTCAACAGAATACAACAAATGGTATCAAACAGATTATCCGCGACGTAAACAGGCAATAGAAATTGCTTCTTCAATAAAGCTTGAAAATCTGAAAAAGAGATTAAGCGATATTTCTACGAAAATTGAGACGATTCGAAATGAAACATTTTTTAATCTATTAGACAGAGATATTATTGATTCAGAGTTTAAACGAACCAGCTTTGTTAATGAAATCAGTGAACGAGAAAATTTTCTTGATGTTAAGGGAAGTCCTTATTTTAATTTATTAAAATATCTTATTTCACGTGGGTATATTGATGAATTCTATTTTGATTATATTGCGTATTTTTATTCTAACAGTTTGACGCAAAATGATAAGATTTTCCTGCGTAGTGTCACAGATAGGCAAGGAAAACGGTTTGATTATCATTTGGACTCACCTCGTTTGGTTGTTGAAAATTTGAATGAATTTGATTTTTCACAACGGGAAACGCTTAATTTTGATTTAACGGAACATATTTTGAAGGAAAACCCAAAGAATTATGTTTCAACTATGATTAATCAACTAAAAGCGGATAAACGTTTTGATTACATTGCCGATTACATGCGTAGCAGAAAATTAATAGCGCCAATGGTTAAGGCTATAAATAAAGAGTGGCCCAATATGTTTTATTCTGCGCTGTCTACGAATGCGATGAACGATGATGTGCTTAAAATCTATAGTTATTATACTATTGAAAATTCAGATGAAGAAACTCTTAAAGAGGTAAATATTGATGGTTGCTTAACGAATTATATTTCTGGCAATTCGACATATCTTTCTAATGAAATAATAGATGCTGAAAAAGCTTGTGATAGTTTTGTTAAGCTAAAAGTTTCTTTTGGTAAGATTGGTTTGGAGACTGTCAATAACAGGCTTTTTGATTTGGTCTATCAAAATAAT
>JAFTFU010000047.1 GCA_017458285.1 Clostridia bacterium
TAAAAATTATAAAAAATATGAAAATTTTAAAATTGGACTTTTTAAAATAAAGACTTAAAGTACAATGATATAAAATTTTAAAATAATTATTTGATAAAAATATATTTGAAACAATAAAACTAAAAACAGTATAACATGTAAACTATGTTTTGTAAACAAAAAGTTTTCGAAAAAATAAAAAACTTTTCGACAAAAATTGTCGAAAAAGAGAACAATTTTTTTTGCTCTCTTTCAACAAGTTGAGTTTAATTAATTTTATTAAATAATTTATTTATATTTTTTAAAATAAATAAATTAATTATAAATAAAATAAAACTCAAAAATATAAATAAAATTAAAATAAAAATATTAAAATTTAAATCAGCAAAAACTTTTTTAAAATAAATTAATAATAAAATAATAATTATAGTTAGCACGTATTGAAATAATTTATTTTCATTTTGTTTTATTGCTAATGATTCTGAAGTCCAATTAATATTTGGTTTTAAGAAATCAACACTTAATAAAATAAAACTATTAATTAAATTTAGTAAATTTCCTAAAATAAAAATTAAAAATAAATAAATTAAATTAATATTAATATTTAAATATTTCATAATTAAAATAACAATTAATATAGAAAATAAATTAAAAGATATTTGTGGTATATTCATAAATAAAAATTGTTCATATAAACTAATAGGAATATATTTCATAAATGTTGCATTTTTACCTTTTCTAGTTACTGCTGTTAAGGACATATTAGAAAAAGTAAAGATTATTTGTATAATAATTAAAATAATAATTAACCAAAATGCATCAAATTTAATTTCAATGTTTTCAAATTCGTCCGATTTTAATATTTCTAAAAATACAGGAAATATTAAAATAATTAATAAACTAATTATAATTAAAAATATAATACTTGGAAAAATACACTGCATAAAAAATGTTGGATTTTTTATTAATGTTTTAAATTCATTTTTTATATATGATATATTTTTATTTATTTTTTTAAAACTATATTTTTTTAAATGTTTAGTTATTTTTTGTGTAGAAATTACAGATAAATTTTTTATTATATTTTTTAAATATAATTTATTTCCAAATAAAATAAATAAAATTAAAAATATAAAATTAAAAATAATTATTTTTAGTAAATTAATAAAAACATTATAATTTATTAATAGTTCTATACTAGGGTTTAATATTAAAAAATATCTATTAATTTTATGAAATTTATTATTATTTAATAATTCTTTAGTAGTTTGTTTTTCGTTATCGCTTGAAATCTGTTCAGTTATATCTTCAATTTTTAAGTTATTATTAGTATTGCTATTAATAATCGAACTTGAAGTTAAGTTGCCTATCCTTTCAATTATCTCTTCACTAGTAAAATTATTAGAAATTATTTGAATTTCTCCAATAAAGAAAATTGAAATAAAAAGTGTAGTTACAAGTAACTGAAAAATATCTTTATTTTTAATAAATTTAGATAATTTAATTAAAAATAAAAAGAACGTGCTAATTACTAATGTTGGTATTATTGGAAAAATTAATAATATTATTATCATCCAAAAAAAGTATAATAAATTTTGGCTCGAAATTAATCCATATATTATTAGTGGTACAGTTGCAAATAATATTTCAGTAAAATAGGATATACTTAAAACTGTATTAAATTTGGAAAGCAATAGCTCAATTGGTTTAAAGGGAAAAGGTAAAATAAATTCCAAATCTTTCGAGTAATAAAAAATACTAGGTGCAGATAATATGGTTTCAAAAATTATTATATTATTTATAATAAATAAAAATATATTTAAAAATATTTCTCCTTGATTAAATTTATTTAAAAATTGCAGAATTTCATAACTCACATAACCAAGTGTTATATTTAATAATATTGCTAACCAAAAAAATATATTTTTTTTATTATATGTTTTTAATTTTTCAAAATGTTCTTTGCACAAAACTTTTGTTAAACTTATTATTTTATTCATCATTTTTTGTTATCTCCATAAATAATTCTTCTAAAGATTTATTTTCTTTTAATTCGTTTTTCATTTCTTCAAATGTTCCTACAAAAAGTAATTTTCCTTTATTTATTATTCCTATCCTATCACACAGCCTTTCAGCAACATCTAATATATGAGTTGAAAAGAAAATACAGTTTCCGTTTTGTGCATTTTGTTTCATTAATTGTTTTAATTCAAATGTGGATTTTGGATCAAGCCCTGTCATCGGCTCATCTATAATCCAGTTTTTAGGATTATGAAGTACCATTGCAATTATTATAATTTTTTGTCTCATTCCATGAGAATAACTCTCAATTTTATTATTTAATACATCATATATTTCAAATTTTTTTGCTAATTGCTCTATTTTTTCAGCACGAGCTTCTTTTGATATTTCATAAATATCTGCAATAAAATTTAAATACTCAATTCCTTTTAATTTTAAAAACATATCGGGATTATCTGGAACGTATCCAAAATTTTTTTTTGCCTCAACGGGTTGTTTCTCTATGTCTTTTCCGTCTATTAATATTTGTCCAGCATCTATATCAAGTATTCCTGTAATCATTTTTATTGTTGTTGTTTTTCCCGCACCATTTGGTCCTAAGAAACCGAATATTTCTCCATCTTTTATAGTTAAGTTTAAATTTTCAATTGTTTTAATTCCTTTTTTATAAGATTTTTGAACGTTTTTTATCTCTATCATATTATCTATTCCTTTCGCTTTTTATATTATAACAATTACATAACAATTTTTCAATCTAATTTCAAATAAAGTGATCAAAAATGGAGGCTGCTGAAAAAGTAGCACAAAAAAATAGTGAATTGGAAAATAATTTTTCTAATTTGCTATTTTTTATGTTGTAAAATAAGAAAATATGATATAATTAGCATAGTTGAAAGGGTTGATATAACTATGTTAAAAGAAAA
>JAFTFU010000048.1 GCA_017458285.1 Clostridia bacterium
AAGTGGAGCATTAGAAGCAATAATAACGGCAAAAGCATTGGAAACAAGTATTATGCCACCAATGATAAATTATAAAGAGTTCGATCCAGAATGTGATTTGAACTTTGTTACAGATAAGTCAAAAGCAAATCCAACAATGAAATATGCAATGTCTAATTCATTTGGATTTGGAGGACATAATGTGTGTTTAATATTAAAAAAATGGGAACAGAATTAGTGAGGAATGTATATGAACAATAATAAGAAGAATAAAAAAATAGTATTTTTTTCAACACCAGCATTTGGTCATTTGAATGCAGAATATTCCGTCATATCAAAACTAATTGAAAACAATTATTCTGTGGATTGGTATTGCAGTAAAAAATACCAGAGCTTTGTTGAGGAAACAGGTGCAAATTTTAAAGAGTATAAGATTGATTTTGATACTTACAATTTAAGTGATGTAACTGCAAATTTTTATAATTTGTTTGAAAATTTATTAAATTTGAATAGAACTGCTTATTTAGAATATGTTGAAGAAATTGAAAAAGAAAAACCAGATTTAATACTATATGATTCTATGTGTTCGTTTGCTAAAAATATTTCTAAAAAATTGAAAATAAAATCTATCTGTTTAAGTGGTTTAATGGGCTATAATTTTTGGACATTTATGTTTTCACACATGTTTGTTTCCACAATGAAATTGATTTTTAAAAACTTTTCTTCAATACTAAAATTATATAAAGAAGAAAAAAAGTTTAGATTATCTAATGGGCTTGGGAAGTTTAGTCCAATGGATTTATTTGTTAATAAGGGGGACTTAACATTAGTTTTTTCGCCAAAAGAATGTCAACCATTTTATAAAACTTTTGATAAATCATTTGTTTTTGTTGGTACTACAATTAAAGATAGACTTAAAAGAAGCAATAAAAAATATGATAAGTATGATATTTATGTTTCACTTGGATCTATATTTACTGAAAATAGTGAACTTTTAAACAATGTTATAAATAACGAATTATTAAAAGGAAAACACACAATAATTAGTGTAGGTAATCTACAAATGGATAACTTGCCTAATATAGAATTTGTAAAATCCACAGACCAATTGGCACTTTTACCACAGTTAGACTTATTTATTAATCATGGTGGCTTATGCAGTGTCTATGAAAGTATCTATTTTGGCATTTTTCAAATCTGTATTCCACAACAAGAGGAACACAGATTGACAGCACAAATGGTTGAAAGAAGAAAAATAGGTATGCGTGTTGAAAATATTAATAAATTAAATGTTAAGAAATTAGAAAAGTTTAGAAACAAAAATATTGATAAACTTAAAAAATACCAAGAAATAATTAGATCGTATGATGGAAGTAGGTTAGCTTTCGAGAAAATTGAAGAAATATTAAAATAGGTGAGAATAATGAAAAAATATGATTATCTTATAGTTGGTAGTGGTTTATTTGGAGCAACTTGTGCAAACCTATTA
Organism: Clostridia bacterium; assembly: GCA_017458285.1. Lineage (GTDB taxonomy): Bacteria > Bacillota > Clostridia > TANB77 > CAG-508 > CAG-269. Next base: position 1,469 of record JAFTFU010000048.1, read on the forward strand.
TCTAAAAAAGGAAATAAAATTCTTGTTATTGATAAAAGAAATAATATAGGTGGTAATGTTTATACTGAAAATATAGAAGGAATTAATGTTCATAAATACGGAGCACATATTTTTCATACGAGTGATGATAAAGTCTGGGAATATGTAAATAATTTTGCTAAATTGAATAGATTTACAAATTCTCCAATAGCAATTTATAAGGATGAAGTATATAATTTGCCATTTAATATGAATACTTTTAGCAAGATTTGGAAAGATGTTTTTACACCAGCAGATGCATTAAGACATATTGAAGAAGAAAAACAAGAAATTAAGAAAGAACCTAAAAATCTTGAAGAACAAGCAATATCTCTTGTTGGTAGAACTATTTATGAAAAACTAATAAAAGAATATACAGAAAAACAATGGGGAAAGAAATGTAATGAACTACCAGCATTTATAATAAAAAGGTTGCCAGTTAGATTTACCTATGATAATAATTATTTTGATGATAAATATCAGGGTATTCCTATTGGTGGATATACAAAAATGGTTGAAAATATGCTTGAAGGAATTGAAATAAAATTAAATACAGACTTTTCTTCTGATAAATCATTAAAAAATATTGCAAATAAAATAATTTATACTGGAGCAATTGATGAATACTTTGATTATAAATTAGGCGAATTAGAATATAGAACATTAAAGTTTGAAAATAAAATATTGGATGTAGAAAATTATCAGGGAAACGCTGTTGTAAATTTCACAAGTAGCAATGTTAAATACACAAGAATTATCGAGCATAAACATTTTGAAAATGTTGAGAATAATCCAAAAACTATTATTACATACGAGTACCCACTTAAATATCAAAAGAATATGGAAAGATATTACACAGTTAATGATGAGAAAAATAATTTATTAGCGAAACAATATAAAGAGCTTGCAAGTAAAGAAAAAAATGTTTATTTTGGTGGGAGATTAGGAAACTATAAATATTATGATATGGATGATGTAATAAAAGAAGCAATGTTATTATGTGAAAATATCTAAAAACAATACATAGTACGAAAGGGATGGGGTAATTTGAAAGTTCTATTATATAAAGGAGATTTTAAGGATTTAGCCAAAAGTGGAATCGGTACAGCAATACTTCATCAAGAAAAAATATTAAAAGAAAGTGGTATTCCATATACATTAGATGAGAAGGATGATTATGACATTGTTCATATAAATAGTGTTTACCCAAAGACACTTTTGTTTGCTAAAAAATGCAAAAAAAGAGGAATAAAAGTAATATATTATGCCCACTCTACCGAAGAAGATTTTAAAGATACTTTTAAATTTTCAAATATATTGTCAAAAATATATAAGAAATGGTTAATAAAATGTTATAAAACAGGAGATGTAATAATTACACCTACTGAATATTCACAAAGTTTAATTGAAAGATACGGAATAAATAAAAAAATATTTGTTATATCAAATGGTATAGAATTAAGTTGTTATGATAGAAAAAAAGCTGATGGAATGGCTTTTAGGAAAAAATATAATTATACCCAAGATGATAAAATAATAATGTCTGTTGGTTTGTTTTTTGAAAGAAAAGGATTACTAGATTTTATAGAATTAGCAAGAATATTCCCACAGTATAAATTTATATGGTTTGGACATTTAGATTTTAAATATATACCTAAAAAAATAAGCTCTGCAATAAAAAACAAGCCAGACAATGTTTTGTTTCCTGGATTTGTTAAAAGTGAGGAATTAAGAAACGCATATGTTGGATCTGATATATTTGTTTTTCTAACGAGAGAAGAAACGGAGGGAATAGTTTTATTAGAAGCATTGGCATTAAAAACACCAACGATAATAAATGATATACCAATTTACAAATATTTAGAGGATGGGAAAAATATATATAAAATTAAAAATATTTCAGAATGTAAAGATAAGATAAATAACATATTTAATGGTAAATTAAAGAATTTAACTAATGAAGGTTATGAAGTTGTTAAAGATATAGACTTACCGAATATAAGCAATAGATTAAAAGAAGTTTATAAATATGTTTTAGATAAAAATAATTTTTAGGAGTTATTTTAAATGGAAAGAATAGAATTAAAGAGTATAAATAGCACAAATATATATGCTAGAGAAATTGCTAAAAATACCAATAAAAATACTATAATTATAAGCGAAGAACAAACTGCTGGACGTAGTACAAAAGGCAAATCTTGGTATTCTGATAAAGATAGTATAATATGTAGCTTTTTAATATTTCCTAAAAATATTAAAAATATAGATACAAATTTTTCGTATGATATAGGATTGTTAATTAGTAATTCACTTAATGAATTATTAAACATTAAAACATACGTAAAAGAACCTAATGATATATATTTAGACAATAAAAAATTAAGTGGCATTTTAGTTGAAACAGAATATTGTAAAAACATTTTAAACTATATAATAATTGGAATAGGAATCAATGTTAATCAGACAAAATTTCCACAAGATATATCAGATATAGCAACATCAATTTATATTTCAAGTGGTAAAAAAATGGATAAAAATAGCATAATTGATATGCTGATTAAAACTATCGAAGATAAGAATATTTAATGAATGAGGTTAATTTATGCAAAAAAAATCTAATTTTAATAAATTTTTATTACTATGGTTTGGAGAGTTAATATCATCAGTAGGTGGTGGTTTAACTAGCTTTGGACTAAGTGTTTATATATTTAATATAACAGGAAGCGCAGCAAATATGGCTTTAGTAATGCTTTTATCATCACTGCCAATATTAATCTTGGGAATGCCAGCAGGTGTACTTGCTGATAGATATGACCGAAGGAATCTTATGATGATAGGAGATGGGTTATCGGCAATTGGTGTAATTTATATATTAATTTGTATGATTAATGGTGGTGCAACACTTTTACAAATATGTATTGGAATTTTAATAAGTTCAGTATTTTCTTCATTGCTTGAACCTTCATATAAAGCAACTATAACAGATCTTTTATCACCAGATGAATATTCTAAAGCAAGTGGTATGGTTGGTATCGCAGGTGGAGCAAGATATTTAATATCTCCATTAATTGCAGGTTTCCTTTTATCAGTAAGTGATATTAAATTGTTACTAATAATAGATATTTGCACATTTATAGTAACGGTTTTGACAACAAGAGTTGTTAAAAATAACATAAAATCAAAAAAGAATATAAAAAAAGAAGGATTTATAAAAGAATTTCGTACAGGATGGAAAGTTATTACTTCTAAAAAAGGACTAATATATATACTTATTATTTCATCTTTAGTTACATTTTTCATTGGTACATTTCAAATTTTAGCAGAGCCTCTTGTTTTAGATTTTTCAACAAGTAAAATACTTGGAATAGGCGAAACAATATGTGCATCGGGAATGATTTTTTCAGGTATATATCTTGGTGTTAAAGGAATAAAGAAGGGATATGTCAAAATACTTTCACGTGCGTTACTATTAGCAGGGGTCGGAATGATGATTGTTGGCTTAAAAGAAGATATTTATTTGATATGTATTGCAGGCTTTTTCTTTTTCTTTATGTTGCCGTTTGTAAATAATTGTTTAGATTATCTTGTTAGAATAAATGTTTTAGAAGAATATCAGGGTAGAGCTTGGAGTATTATTTCTTTTGTATCACAAGCTGGATATGTTATTGCTTATGCAATATCTGGATTACTTGCTGATAAATTTTCTTTAATTACTGGAAATAGTATTGGAAGAAGTTCAGGTGTAATAATTAGTATAGCAGGAATAATGCTTTTACTAACTGGTATTATGATATATTTTATCAAGCCAATAAAAGAGCTAGAAAAGAATTAGATTAAAAAATTTGAAATATCTCTTGTAAAATATATAAAGTTATGTTAAATTAATTATAGTAGATTGAATTTTATAAAATGATAAATAAATGGTGCGTTTTTTCGCATACCTGTCTACGAATCGCACCAACGACGTATCTGTTCGAACTTTTTATAGAACAGATAATATGAAATCAATCAGAAGGAGCACTTCCAATAAGGACAATTATTGGCAAAGTGCTCCTTAGGGCTTTAACAGTATAGTTTAAAGACTATGCTGTTTTTATATTTTTAATGTTTTGCTGAAAAGCATCTTCTAATTCATATTCAGTAAGTGGAATACCAATTATTCCAACTCCTGCATAATAAATATCTATTTGTTGAAATTTTTTACCATCCAGCCTTGTTTGTTGATATACTAATATTTTATCAATTAATTCATTTATAATTTCTGGTGTTAATTCTTTTATCTCAATATATTTCTTTACCTTATCAATAAAAGAACTTAAATCTATTTCTTCTTGTTTAGTTTTATCAAGAGTAGTAGTTAACTCTTGAATTTTCTGTTTTAAATTCTTTTGCTCTTTTTCATAGTTTAAATATAAAGTAGCAAATCTATCATCTGTAATTTTACCAGAAATATTATCTTCGTAAATATGCTGTATTAAATTATCAATATCTTTTACTCGTTTTTCATATTGTGATAGTAGCTTTCTATTAGAAATATCCTCTTTTCGTTGTTCTTCTAATGAAGTTTTTAATTTTTCTTGTATAAATAAATCTTCGTAAGAAGTAATATAAGATACAACTTGTTTGATATTATCTAATACAAGTTCCTGCAATATATGATCTCTTATAGTATGACTAGTACAAGAATGTGTTGAATTATTCTTGTAGTTGGAACATCTATAAAAATCTTTATCAGGTGTAAATTTATTAGTAGTACAATAATAAAGTTTAGCACCACAAT
>JAFTFU010000049.1 GCA_017458285.1 Clostridia bacterium
GAGGAAGAAGAAGAAGGAGCTTTTGATGAACATATATGGACATCACCTTCAAACGCAATCAAAATGGTAAATAGCTTAGAAAAGGCTATGGAAGAAATAGATAGCCAAAACAGTGAAAAATACAGAGAAAATGCAGATAAATATATAGCACAAATACAAGAAGTAGATAAACAAATACAAGAAATAGTTGATAACAAAGTAAGAGATAGACTAATATTTGCGGATAAAATGCCAATGCAATATTTTATAGATTACTACGATTTAAAAGTAAGCGCAGCATTTAGTGGATGTAGTACAGAAACAGAACCATCAGCAAATACAATAGCATACTTAGAAAATAAAGCAAGAGAAGAAAAAATACCTGTAATATTATACATAGAACTAAATAATGGTAGAGTAGCAAAAATAATAGCAGAAGATATCGGAGAGGGATGCGAAGCAATGCAAATCCAAACTTTACACAATTTAAGCTTAGATGATTTCAACAATTCCGAAACATGGGTAAGTTTAATGAAAAGGAATATAGAAGTTCTAAAAAAAGCACTACAATAGAGAAGAAGTCTTATTTATTAAAAATATATTCATGCATAACGTGCTCAAAAACAGCACAAAAATCATACTAAAAAAACACTATACCAAAACTAATTAAGAAAGGACAAAATTATGGATTTAATCAATATAAAAGATTTAAGCTTTAGCTACGAAGCAAAAAAAGATGTTTTAAAGCATATTAATTTGCAAGTAAAAAAGGGAAGCTTTACATGTATTGTTGGGGAAAACGGTTCTGGAAAAAGTACCTTAATTAAATGCATTTTAGGCTTAAATAAAGGATATACAGGGGAAATTATAAAAGAAAAACATATAGGATATTTACCACAAAAAACAGACATTCAAACCAATTTTCCTGCAACTATTGAAGAAGTAGTTTTATCAGGAACAATTACAAATAACATAAGAAGTATTTTCTACAAAAAAGAAGACAGAGAAAATGCTAAAAATATAATGCAAAAATTAGAAATTTATGACATAAGAAAGAAATGTTTTGCTGACCTTTCAGGAGGGCAACAACAAAGAGTATTAATTGCAAGAAGTTTATGTGCTACAAAAAATCTAATTATATTAGATGAACCAACAAATGGATTAGACCCAAGTATAGCTAAACAAATTTATGAATTATTAGACAATCTAAAGAAAAATGAAAATATAACAATTCTAATGGTATCACATGATATAGAAAGAGCCTTAAACTATGCAGACACAGTAATTGAAATAATAAACGGAGAAATTACATATTCTGGTAATCCTGCTGAATTCAAGTTTGGAGGTGCAAGATAATGATACAAACAGTAATAGAAATGATGTCACATGTATTTATCCAAAGAGCGGTATTAGTAGGAACTTTAGTAAGTTTATGTGCAGCACTTTTAGGAGTAAGTTTAGTTTTAAAAAGATATAGTATGATAGGAGACGGACTTTCACATGTAGGATTTGGAATTTTAACAATAGCAACTGCTTGCGGTTTTACATCTCCACTATATATAGCAATACCTGTAGTTACAATTTCTGCAATAATTTTACTAAAAGTTGGAAATAAAGGAAAAATAAAAAGTGATAGTGCAATAGCCTTAATTTCAAGTTCTGCTTTAGCAATAGGAGTTGCAGTTACGTCGTTGACAACAGGAATGAACACTGATGTATGTAACTTTATGTTTGGAAGTATTTTAGCAATGAGTAAAAGTGATGTTTACTTAAGCGTAGCAGTAAGTGTAATTGTAGCAATATTATTTGTTATATATTACAGAAAATTATTTGTTGTCACTTTTGATGAAGATTTTGCAAAAGCAAGTGGACTAAAAGCTCAAAGATATACTAATATTATAGCTGTTCTTACAGCCTTAATAATTGTTGTTGGAATGAGGATGATGGGAGTAATGCTAATTAGTAGTATTATAATATTCCCAGCATTAACATCAATGAGAGTTTTTAAATCATTTAAAAAAGTTGTAATAAGCTCAGGGATAATAAGTGTAGTATCATTTTTGATAGGAATATATTTATCATATTTGTATAATATTAGTACAGGCGCAATGATTGTTATTGTAAATTTAGTTATATTTATTTTATTTACGATAATTGATAAAATAATTTATGAATAATACTACTGTTATGTAATTGTTAAGTATAAAAACATTTTACAAGATTTTATCAAATTTTTTACAAAGGGGATTCTAAAAAAAGGAGAAATTTAATATGAATAGTAAAAAAATGAGAATGTTAATGTTATTAGTTGCATTTATTATAGGAATAGGAGTATTTATTGTAAAAGTAAATAATGAATCATTAGAAAGAGCAGCAAATTCTACAAAAACTCAAACATCCAACAATTCAAACAACATAATAGAAATTACTGACAATTATTTTATTCAACAAACAAATGACATTTATTTTAATTTGAATGATTATATTGGAAAAACAATTAAAATGCAAGGATTAGTATATAGCTATGATGTTGGTGATGAACAAAGATGTTATGCAGTTGTAAGAAATACGCCAGGTTGTTGTGGAAATGATGGATTGGCAGGAGTTGATATACGATACAACGGAGAATATCCTGAAGAAAATACATGGGTAGAAGTTGTTGGAGTTGTAAGAGAAGACACGGTTTTGGGAGAAGTAATTCCAGCAATTGAAGTAACATCAATTGAAAAAAAAGAAACAGGAACCACTTTTGTTACAAATTAAAAAAACTGACCAATCATACTAATGACTTTTTTAAAAGAAAGAGATATAATAAAAAAAATTTCGCGCAAAAGAACGAAAGGAAGTAATTGAAAAATGAAAAAGATGAAATACCTAGAAGCAAAAGAATTCAATAATATAAAAGAAATAATGTATAACTCTGCTGAAAAATATGCAAATGAAATTGCATTTGTAATAAAAAACAAAGAAGCAGGAGAAGTACAGTATACAAAAATAACATATAAACAGATGTTAGAAGATATTAATTCTTTTGGTACAGCAATGTATTCATTAGGTTTAAAAAACAGAAGAGTAGCGGTAATAGGAAAAAACAGATATGAGTGGGCAATAGCACATGTAAGCAATCTTTTAGGAAGCATTGTATCAATACCACTTGATAAAGATTTACAATTAGAAGAGTTAGAAAATTCATTAATAAGAAGCAAAGCAGATGCAATAGTATTTGATACAAAACTAATAGATTTAATAGAAAAAATCAAACAAAGAAATGCTACATCAATTAAAGAATATATTTGCATGGACAAAAACGAAAATTATCAAAGTGTTCCAGACTTAACACAAAAAGGAAAAGAATTAATAGAAAATGGAAACAATGATTTTATAAATAATAAGATAGATGAAAATGAAATGAGCGTATTATTATTTACATCAGGAACAACATCACAATCTAAGGCAGTAATGTTATCACAAAAAAACATAGCATCAAATGTATATGCTTTACAATGTGTAGAAGATTTAAGACAAACAGATACAAATATTGCATTTTTACCATTTCATCATATATTTGGATCAACATGTATGATATTAATGCTTGCAATAGGATTAAAAACTGTTTTTCCAGATGGTTTAAAATATATAAAACAAAATTTAAAAGAATATAAAGTCACAGTATTCGTTGGAGTGCCTGTATTAACAGAAGCTATATATAAAGCAATAGTAAAAGAAATAGAAAAACAAGGAAAAACTAAATTAATAAACACCGCTATAAAAATAAGCAATTTTCTATTAAAACTTCATATTGATGTAAGAAGAAAAATATTTAAACAAGTATTAGAAGCTTTAGGAGGAAAACTAAGATTAGTAATATCAGGAGGAGCACCAGCAGATCCAGTAGCTTTACAAGGATTTAATGACTTAGGAGTAAAAACTTTGCAAGGATATGGATTAAGCGAAACATCACCTGTAATTGCAGCAGAAAACTATAAATATGGAAAAAACGGTTCAGTAGGATTTCCAATGTTAAATGACACTATAGAAATTGTAAATAAAGATGAAGAAGGAATAGGAGAAATAAGAGTAAAAGGACCCAATATAATGCTTGGATATTATGAGATGCCAGAGTTAACACAAGAAGTGCTAAAAGACGGTTGGTTCTATACAGGAGATTTAGGATATTTTGACAAGGAAGGATACTTATTTATAACAGGAAGAAATAAAAATTTAATAGTACTAAAAAACGGAAAAAAAGTTTTTCCAGAAGAGATAGAAACACTTGTAAACAGATTAGATTTAGTAAATGAGTGCATGGTATTTGGAATGCAAGATGAAAAAGACAAAAACGATGTAACATTATCAGTTAAAGTAGTTTATGATGAACAAGTTATAAAAGAAAAATATCCAGAGATGAATGAAGAAGAATTGCAAAAGAAAGTATGGGAACAAATAAAAGAACTAAATACTACATTCCCAAGATATAAACATATTCAAAAATTAATTGTATCTCATAAAGAATTAATAAAAACAACAACTAAAAAAGTAAAAAGACAAGAAGAAATGAAATTAATAATGAAAAATATGGAGAAAAAATAAATTATTTGAAGAAGTATTCTTAGTATAGAAAATATGTATAATAAAAAAAGGATAGTAATGTTATGAATAAAACAAAAAGAAGAATTTTTACAACAGCAATAAAATTATTTGCAGAAAAAGGATATGAAAATACTGGAATAGAGGAAATAACTGCAGTCGCAGGAGTTGCAAAAGGCTCATTATATTATCATTTTGAAACAAAAGAAGAACTATTTGATTTATTATTAGAAGAAGGAAGAAAGCTTCTTCACAACAGTATTGAAATAAAATTTAGAGATTGCCAAAATGCATTGGATAAGTTAAAAGCTATAATTATGGTACAAATAAAAACATTAATACGATATGAAGATTTTGTAACAGTAGTAATTAATAATACTTTGGGAGAAAATTCAAGAACTAAAAAATGTCAAAAAGTAGTAAATAGTTATATTCGAATAATCAAAGAAGTAATTGAGGAAGGTATAAAAGAGGGGATTTTCTATGATGGAGACGCAGAAGGAATCGCATTTGGAATATTCGGAATAAACTTTTCTAACTTGCTTTATAGAATAAAAAAAGATGAGAATGTAACAGCAGAACAAATATATAAAAGTTATATTGAAATTGTCGTTAGAGGTATAACAAAATCATAGTTGTCTAAAATATATGTATTGGAAAGGAATATGATATGAAAAGAATAAAATTAAGCGAAAGAGTTTTACCAGTATATACTAAAGGAGAGGAAATATTTAACATGGTTTCACATATAGTTGGAGCTGCATTTGGATTAGCAGTAATGGTTTTATGCGTTATATTTGCTGCGATACATCATAATAGTTATGGAGTTGTTTCAGGAATAATATATGGTGTTACAATGATATTGCTATACACAATGTCTAGTATATATCATGGATTAAGACCAAATACTACATCTAAAAAAGTATTTCAAATAATAGACCATTGCACAATATTTTTATTGATAGCAGGTTCATACACACCATTTACATTATGTACTTTTAGAGAATATAGCACTGTATTAGGTTGGACTTTGTTTGGAGTAATATGGGGTGCTGCGATTTTAGGAGTGGTATTAAATTCGATTGATTTAGAAAGATATAAAAAGTTTTCTATGATATGTTATCTTGCAATGGGATGGTGCATTGTGATTAAAGCTTCAATATTGCCAAGTTTATTAGGAGTTGCAGGCGTTGTTTTACTAGTTTTAGGAGGATTATCATATACTATTGGAGCGGTTTTTTATGGATTGGGAAAAAAACGTAAATATATGCATTCTATTTTTCATCTATTTATTGTTTTAGGAAGTATTTTACAATTTTTCTGCATTTTACTTTATGTTATGTAAGACTGTTAATTTTATTTATAAACAAAAAAGGAGCAAAAAGTTGGATAAAAAAGAGATACATAGTATATTTGAAAAAATAAAAAAAGGAGAAAAGCAAGCAACAGAAGAATTATACAAAAAATATCAAAAATTAGTAATAAACATAGCATTTATTATAGTAAAAGATAGCTTTAAAGCAGAAGAAATATCACAAATAGTATTCTTAAAAATAATGCAGATGCCCAAAGAAAAGTTACCAGAAAGTAACGAATTAAGTTGGATATACACAGTAACAAAGCATCAAACAATAGATTATTTAAGAAAGCAAAATGATGAAATAGACATAGATACGCTATATGATATACAAAATAATAAAAACGAAATTGATGAGATAATAGACATAGATACATATCAAAAAACTATAGAATGTTTAGAAACGAAAGAACAAGAGATAGTATCATTAAAAATCCTTTGTAACTTTACATTTAAAGAAATAGGCTTAATACTAAACATGCCAACAGCAACAGTTCAATGGAGATATTACAAATCAGTTCACACACTAAAAATACTAGTAAGCAACCTAAGTTTATTTATTATAACTACATTATTGTATTTAAAAGCAAGCAATGAAAATATACATAATAATGAAATACAAAATGAAGGACAAAGTTATGATGACGAAAAACAAAATGAAAATAATTCAACGGAGCCATACACAAATTTATCTACCAAAAACAATTCAGAACAAAAAAACACAAATTCATCTTCATTAAAAGTTTCAGATTTAGCAGGAGAAAGCTTAGAAAGTAAAAATAATACAATACAGGACACACAAATAATTGAAGGAATTACAGATATTAAGGAGCCAGTATTAATTGGTTTATCATCCATATTTTTAATAATTTCTATAATTTTTGCAATTATTTTTGCAAAACACCAACAAAAAAGGAAATTAAAATCGTCTAAATAATATAACAACAAATCAAATAAAAAAATGGAGGATGATTTTATGGAAAAAAAGCAAAGAAAAACAAAATTAATAGGAGGGATAATAGCTTTAATAATTATTGCAGGAATAATTTGTATAGTATCATTTGCAATAAAAAATAACAAAAAAATATCAAATATTGTAACTGGAAAAAAAGACGATTGGGAGTTTAATACTAACAGTAAATATATTGAGTCAGGTACGACAAATAGCAAAAGCACATTACAAGCACAGTCACTTACATCCACAACAGATACAGCAGGATTTGGTGCGACTTCAAACGGAAAAAGTTTATTTAATGCAGGGTCAAGCATGGATTATGCAAGTACATCAACTGAATCTACAATAGGATTTTCTACAGGAGGAGCAAAAGACGTAGAAAATTTTAGAAAAAACATAGAAAAAGGATATTTTCCGATTTCTACAGACATAACATATAATGGAATATTTTATGATTATACATTTGATACAGGAAGAAAAAATGAGTCGAAAGAACTATTTTCGCCTTCGTATTCAACTGCAATCTCAAAAGACCCAATTTCAGGAAAGAGTGAATATTATATAACAGTTGGACTTAATTCAAATATAAAAGAAAGTGATTTTAAAAGAAAAAAATTAAATTTAGTTGTAGTATTAGATATATCAGGTTCAATGGGAGCAACTTTTGATTCATACTATTATGATAGTTCTAATCAAAAAAATGAGGATTCTAAAAAAACAAAAATGCAAATTGCAAACGAATCAGTAAATATATTAATTGACCAACTAAAAGATGATGATAGATTTGGAATGGTATTGTTTGATGATAAAGCATATTTAGGAAAACAATTAAGTCTAATTGAGAATACAGATGTTGAAGCTATAAAAAATCATATATTAGAAATACAAGATGCAGGTGGAACGAATTTTGAAAGTGGATATACCAAGGCAACCGAGCTATTTAGAGAGTATAAAAATATAGATAGTAGTGAATATGAAAATAGAATAATAGTAATCACAGATGCAATGCCAAATACAGGAAATACTTCAGATAAAGGGTTACTATCATATGTAAAAAAGAATGCAACAGACGGAATTTACACAACTTTTATAGGAGTAGGAGTTGATTTTAATACAAAATTAATTGAAACAATTTCAGATGTAAAAGGAGCAAATTATTATTCTGTTCATAGTTCAAATGAATTTAAGGAAAGAATGGGAGAACAATTTGAATACATGGTAACACCATTGGTATTTGATTTAAACTTAAATTTAAAATCAGAAGATTATGAAATTCAAACAGTTTACGGCTCAGATACAGTAAATAAAGAAAATGGAAATATAATGAGTGTAAATACATTATTCCCATCAAAATCAACAACCACAGGAGAAGTTAAAGGCGGCGTAGTATTACTTAAATTAAAGAAAAAGAATTCAAATAATTTAGGTAGTTTAAAATTAGATGTATCATATAAAGATAGAAATGGAAAAGAATTTAGTAATTCTCAAACTGTAGAATTTAACAATAGCGAAGAATATTACGAAAATACAGGTATCAGAAAGGCAATTGTACTTACTAGATATGTAAATGCTTTAAAAAACTGGATATTATTTGAAAGAACTGAAAATGAAAAATTTGTTATTGAACCGATGGATGGGATTGTTGATTGCGTTTATACAGAAAGTGAAATTTATAAAATTTTAGGTGAACATGAAAGAACATCAGTTAGCTTAAAAGTTAGTGCTAATTATAAAGAAATTTTTAAAAAGCTAAAACAGTACATTTTAGATGAAAATAATTTTATAAATGATACTTCTTTAAATCAAGAAATTGAAATTTTAGATAGATTGATTGAAAGATAAAATGTAAAAATACCTGAAAAAAATACCATATAATTTCTAAAAAAGTAGGCAAAATAATTGATTTTTTAAAACTTGTATGGTATAAATGAAAAAACACATTCAGCCAAATGAAAGGAAAAAGTAAGATGTTATTAGATACAGATTTTTATGAAAAAAACATTCAATATTTTGATGAAAATATTCGTAAAATTTTTAATGGAGATATGATGAAAATATCAGAAGAAAAACATTTTGAACATATGGGAAATTTTACACTAGTATATAAGTATATTCCATATGAATATACCGTAAATATAGAAAGTGAATTTAGAGTTTTTAATATTATATTTAAAGATTCTGAAGGTGCTTCAAATGTATTATACCGTGTAAAAAAATATAATACAGAACTATGTGAGAAAAATATTATTGAATCTTTGAGTATTTTGAAAGATGTGTTAGAACAAAATAATTTTAATATGTATTTGTACATTGATGATAAAATATATGTCAAAAATAAACATGGAATTAAAAGAGTTAAAGATATTAGTTCATTGAGTAATGGTTAATAAATTTGAAATGATTACTAATAAAAATACAATGTAGTTAATTGAATAAAAAATCTCCAGACATGCTGGAGGTTTTTTATTGATTCTATTATCTTCTTTGAACTTTTAGTTCTCCAAAATGTTAATTTAAAATAATTATAAAATTAAAAATACAAATTAAAAAAACATGAAATATTTTTCATATTCTATTGACAATATATAAAAATAATGTATAATAAATGTGAAATAAATATCATATTATAAGGAGGAAATATGGAAAAGATAGTAGAATTAAAAAAAGTAAGTAAAGTATATAAGGTAGGAGAAAATGAGTTTAAAGCTCTAGATAATATAGACTTATCTTTAAACAAAGGAGAAATGATTGTTATTCTTGGACCTTCAGGTGCAGGAAAGTCAACGTTACTAAATTTAATAGGAGGAATGGATACTCCAACTCAAGGAGAAGTAATTATAGACAATGAAAATATCTCAAAGTACAGTGCAAATAAATTGTCTGATTATAGAGCAGAAAATGTAGGATTTATATTTCAATTTTATAATATTCTGCCAAGTCTTACAGTACAAGAAAATGTAGACATAGTAAAGGATATTGTAAAAAATCCGATCAGCACAGAAGAAGCTTTAAAAGGAGTAGGTCTTTTTGAACATAGAAAAAAATTTCCAAATCAATTATCAGGAGGTGAGCAACAAAGAGTTTCAATTGCAAGAGCAATTGCTAAAAATCCAAAACTATTACTTTGTGATGAACCAACAGGTGCATTAGATAGCAAAACGGGTGTAGAGGTATTAAAATTATTAAGAAAACAATGTGATGGAAATAATGGAGCCAATACAGTTATAATAGTTACACATAATAGCTTAATTGCAGATATTGCAGATACAGTTGTTCATGTTAAAAACGGAAAAATAGAACAAATAGTTCACAACGAAACTCCCAAAAAGATTGACGAGGTGGTATGGTAATTATGAAAAGACTAAACATAAAAATGTTAAGAGATATAAAGAAAAATTTATCTCAATTCATCACAATCTTTTTAATGGTTATGATTGGAGTAATGGCATATTCTGGAATAGAAGCATATATGGATGGAATGAAAAAAACGGCAGATAAATTCTATTTTGAAAACAACTTACAAGATTTAAATGTTATTGGAGCTAATTTTACAAAAGATGATTTAGAAAAAATAAAAAACATTGATAATGTAAAAGATGCTGAAAGAAAATTATCAGTAACAGGAACAACTGATAATGATAAAACATTATTAATTAATTTTATAGAATCTAATAATATATCTAAATTTTATATTATTGAAGGAGAAGAATTTGACAGCAATAAATCAGGAGTATGGCTAGACAATTACTATGCAATAGAAAACAATATAAAAGTAGGAGATATAATTTTAGTAAAATATGATAATTTGGAACTAAAAGAAAAAGTTTTAGGGCTTATAAATGTACCAGACCATTTGTACGATGTAAGAGATGAATCTGAACTATATCCAGATAGAAAAGAATTCGGATTTGCTTATCTTTCAGTTAACGAAATACCAGAAGATTATATTAAATCAAAAGTAATGCAAGAAATGAATATAGCTGATGAAAATATATTTGATATATATGTTTCCGATTTTAATTATAAGGATTATTTAATATTTAACTATTTAATGGTTGATGTAGAGAATACTGAAAAAACAAATGAGGTAAAAAATTATATAGAAGATAATATTGAAAATGCTAAAGCAATAATTAATATTGAAGATACACCTTCTTATGTTACATATCAAGGAGAAATAGATGAAGGAAAAACTTATGTAGGAGTTTTCTCAGGATTATTCCTATTTATAGCAATGCTTTCAGTTATTACAACAATGACAAGAGTTGTAAAAAATCAAAGAACACAAATAGGAACACTTAAAGCATTAGGTTTTAGCGATAGAAAAATAATATTCCACTATATTGGATATGGATTTTGGATTTCAATTATAGCATCTATTATAGGACTAATATTAGGATATTATTTTATAGGAAATGTGTTTATAGGATTAGAAATGGCATTTTTTGAAATTCCAAATGGTAGTCCAGCAATAAATATCAAGTGTTATATTGTAGCAATTTTAGTTGTACTTGCAGTTTCTTTAATTACATACATTACAGGAAGAAAAATATTAAAAGAAAATCCAGCTGAAACTTTAAGAAATAAAATACCAAATGTTAAAGCAAAATCTTTAAATATAACTACAAAAGGAATATTTAAAAAATTAAGTTTTTCAGCTAAATGGAATTTAAGAGATATTGTTAGAAATAAAATGAGAACCTTTATGGGAATAGCTGGAGTTGTTGGTTGCTGCATGCTTATAGTTTGCGCATTAGGTATGCTTGATTCAATGAACTTTTTTGTAAAATTACAGTTTGAAACATTATATAATTTTGATTACAAACTAAACATCAAAGAAAACATTTCTGATATTGAGTTAGATAATTTATATAATGAATATGGTAAATTTACATCTGAGTCTCTGGGAATAGAAATAAAAGATAGTGAAGGAGTAAGAGAATCAAATAATATATTTGTAACAGATGCAGGAGAATTAGTAAGATTTGTTGATAGAAAAAATAATTTTATTTCCCAACCAACAGACGATGGAGTGTATGTAACATATAAACTTGCAGAAAATAAAGGGTATAAATTAGGAGATGAAATAACTTGGCATATATATGGTGACAATACATATTACAACTCTAAAATAATTGGATTTAATAAAGATCCTCAAAATCAAAATGTAACCATGACAAGAAAGTATTTAGAAAGTTTAGGCATTGAATATAAGCCAGATGCATTATATACCAATATTGATCTAAGTAATACAAAAGAAATTAAAAATATAGATACAATTCAAAATATAGAGAGTCTAAAAGAAGGCATGACAGGAATGTTATCAATGATGAAAACTATGCTTGTACTTATTATAGGTGTTGCTGTGTTACTTGGTGGAATCATAATTTACAATTTAGGAATATTGTCTTACACAGAAAAACAATATCAATTTTCTACATTAAAGGTTTTAGGTTTTAAAGATAAGAAAATAAAAAGTATATTTATTAAACAAAATAATTGGATAGCGATTGTTTCAATAATATTAGGACTTCCATTAGGATTTTATTTAACAGACTGGCTATTTAAAACAGCAATTGAAGAGCATTATGATTTTGGAGCTTATATTTTAACACAAACTTATATTATTTCAGCAATTGGTACATTTGTTGTTTCTTATCTTGTTTCAAGATGTTTAGCAAGAAAAATAAAAAATATAGATATGGTATCTAGTTTGAAAGGAAATGAGTAGCGTAATATAAATAAAGTAAATCTTAAACCATTGAAATTCTTTCTTTAGGATAATATATAAATAATAAAAAATTCTTATTAAAACAATTGATTAGCAGATAAAGTTATGATAAAATATTGATAATAATTATAAAGGAGAGTGTAAATTATGATTAATATTAGACCAGTATCAGATTTAAGAAATAAATACCCTGAAATAGAGGACTTAGTTTTAAAAGAAGATGAAGCAGTATATTTAACAAAAAATGGATATGGTTCTATGGTAGTAATGAGTTTAGAAAAATATTCAAAATTAATGAGCAATTTAGAATATGAAGAATATATTGAAGATGCACTAGATGAAGCGGATAAAGAAGCGGAAGATCCAAATACTAAATATTATTCTCATGAGGAATTTAAACAAATGGCAAGGAGGATAATAGATGGCGAAGAATAAAAATACAATAAAGTATACAGCTACCTTTATTAAGCAGTTTGACAATATTTCAAAATATTTTATGTAGTAAAAAATAACACTATGGAAATAAGAAGAATCTTATATTCAAGAAGAAATTTTGAACATTTAATATAAAAATAGAAGTGGTAAGGTGAGAAAAAATGAATAAGGTAGTATTGGTTACTGGGAGTTCAAGAGGAATAGGAAAAGCAACAATTATAGAATTTGCTAGTAAAGGCTACAATGTTGTAATAAACTATTTCAATAGTAAAACAAAAGCAGAAGAACTAAAAGAATATGTAGAAAATGAGTTTAAGATAAAAGCATTATGTATTAAAGCGGATGTATCAAATGAAGAAGAAGTTAAAAATATGGTGTCATTTATTATCAAAGAATTTGGTCAAATTAATGTGTTAGTAAATAATGCAGGTATTGTTTATGATAGAGATTTTGATAATATAAAAGTTGAAGAATTTGAGAAAACTTTAAAAATCAATGTTATAGGTGCATTTATTGTGTCAAGAGAAGTTTCAAGATATATGAAAAAAGGAAGCACAATAGTAAACGTATCTTCTACTAATGGAACAAAAACTATTTCTCCAGAATGTTTAGATTATAATATTTCTAAAATTGGTTTACAAAGTTTAACAAGAGATTTAGCATTTCAATTCAAACCAAATATAAGAGTCAATGCTATCGCAATTGGTTGGGCAGATACCGATATGAATAAAGACTTGCCAAAAGATTATATAAAAGATGAAACATCTAAAATATATGTTGAAAGATTTGCAGATCCAAGTGAAATTGCAAAAACAATATATTTTTTGGCAAGTGATGAATCTAGTTATATAAATAGTGAAATTATAAATATTGATGGAGGTTATTGTTAATGAAAACTATAAATACTATAGATTTATGGACTGAACAACACGATAATCATTATGAATGTTTCAATGGTGCATTTGTAGATGGCTTTGAAAATAATAAAATAGCATTTGACGAATATAAAGTAATAAAAAATTGTAATTGTATAATTACAGTTAACCAAAAAGAAATAAATATAAAGAACAAACATAATGCTGTTGTATTTTATAAAAATAGTATTCCGGTTAGGTTAATGGTTATAAATAAAAACACCAATATCGATAAATGTATTAATATTGCACTAAATCAATATTTCGGAGATACTATATTACAAGATTTGTATAATAAATTAAATATTAAAATATCAGTAATAGATTTGAAAGAAGAGCCAATATATAAAGATTCTGAAATAGACAAAGAAATAGATGTTGGTTCTTGTGATAGATGGAGTCTTTTATATAATATGTTACAAGGTCTTTATACAGAAACAAATAATGCATATGGAAATTTTTCAAGTGATAAATATTATTTTATACCTGATTTATGTATAAAATATGATTTAACTACTGATAATGAAAAATTTGAAATTATACATAAATGTGCATTTATGAATATAACAAAAGATAGATTAGTTCCAATTCAAGAAAATTCACCATTAACAAAATAAATCTCCAGGGATACACTGGAGATTTATTTTGTTAATGGTGAGAAAGGTAAAATTTATTAAGAATTATACTCTAATGAATGTATAAAATTATGCTAATATAGCGGCTAAAACTAAAATTCCCAAATTATCATAATAAATTTTATCAAATTGAGAAATAGGAAGAGGATTAACTCCTTGCCCAACTTCAATTGTATAGCCGGGTCTTCTATAATCTTGAATAAACCAATCTTTATATCCTGCAAAACTAGAATTAAAAGGAGTATCTTCTAAGCTATAACCACTAACATTAGCAAACTGAGTACCAATAGCTAAACTATTTGGTGGAGTATAATTCTGGAATTGCCAGTAAATAACTTCTCCTTGTGAATGATATGCTAAGACTAGTGAAAAATTATGTTCAAGAGTAAAATTGTATATAGCCAAAGATTCTGGTTCAGTTAGAGGACCATATCCAACAAAATCACGTGGGGCAGGAGAAGTAAAGCCTTGAGCAAATTTTATTTCCCTTGCTTGTTGCCAACCAGCAGGAAATTGTAAATTTAAATCCACACCTGTGAGCTTTAAAAACTTCCAACCACAAAAATAAAATGTTAAAACGCAGTAATCATCTATATTACAGAGTATTTCGATATTAAAGAAATAATCTGTATTTTTTTGTGTTTTTACTGCTAGAATTGGAGTGGAAAAATGGAAGAAAAACAAAGAAATAGAGTAGGATATTACTCAATAATACCATCAAAAATACTGTATAATAAGGAATTAAAGGCAAATGAGAAATTACTATATGCAATGATAACATCACTTGCCTGCAAAGAAGGATATTGTTTTGCAACTAATAATTATTTTGCTGAAGAATTAGGAGTACATCATAAAACAGTTTCAAGTTGGATATCAGATTTAAGGGATAAAAACTATATAAAAGTTGAGATGGTTAGAAAAGAAAACAAGCAAATAATTAAAAGAAAAATTTATATAAATGATGTACCGTATCCGTTAAATAATGGATACCTGTATCAATCAAAAAATGGACAGGCTATCTATCAAAATATGGAAGATAATAATATAAGATTTAATAATAAAAATAATAATAAAGGTCATAGAAAATTTATATCAAATTATGAAAATCAGAGGGTGTATACTAAAGAATTTTTAGAAAGTTTATATGCAAATTAATGTTAAAATATTTTCTTAAAACACTCAATACGATTTTTTTCGTATTGAGTGTTGACAAAATTTTGGATATGGTGTATTATCTTGTAAAAGGAGAAATAAAAATGTTTAATTATATTTATATTGATAATGTCGCAGGAATAGACATGCCAGTCGAATTAAACTTTATAGGTGTTCCTAGAAAAAAAGAAAAACAAAATACAGTTGTAAAGATAGAAAATGGTGTATATGTTAATAAAATTACAGGAATTATAGGTGGAAATGCATCTGGTAAGACAAGTATTATAAGAGCGATATCTGCAATAGGAACATTTTTAAGCTTTTCCGATGACAAATATAAAAATGACAAAATTTCTTTAAAAACAAAAAAAGAAGGATTTGAATTAAAAGAAAATTTGTTAGATATATTGCCAAGCCAAAACAATAAACATAAAGATAAAATGTCAAATATTAAAGTTGAGATGTACATAGAAAGTGGAGAAGAACCTGGATATTATACTTATGATTTACATTATTATTTAGGAAATAATTTGCAAAATAAAGTTATTGAAAGTTTATATTACAGAAAAAGGATTAAGGATAGACCAGAAACTATAGTATCAGTAAAGAAAGAAAAATTAGAAAGTGAAATAGGCTATAAATATAATCATAAAGAAAGTTTAGCAGTTGATTATAAAGATGTAGATGATAACTTATATAATCAGTTTAATAAAAAAATGAGATTTTATACTACATTTTATGAGCACTATGTTAAATATTCTCAAACTGCGAGAGATTTTTTCTTAATTGATCCAATTCAATATATCAATTTACATTTTTGGTTACAACAAGATAAAGAGATGGTTAACAAGGTAATTAAACTAGTAGATAAAAAAATAGAATATATAACTTTAGAAAAATCAAAAGAAGACGAAGAAGATGAGATTGTTATTTATGATAAAAATAATTCAAAATTAGATTATGATGATTTATCAACAGGAACAAAAAAATTATTGTTTTTAGTATACAATTCACTATATGCAATTAAACAAAATGCCATTTTAATTTGCGATGAAATAGAAAATAGCCTTCATTTAGATTTAGTAAAACTAATATTAGAATTATTTACAGTAAAAGATTCAAATGCACAGTTGATTTTTACAACAAATAATGAAAACGTTTTAGATGAAGAAATACTTAGAAATGATCAAATATATTGTATTGATAGAGATGAAACGGATAAAATCAAAGTTGAAAAATTTTCTGATATGCCTGGAGTAAGGTATGATACCGTTTTCAAAAAGAATTATAGAAATAAAAGTAAAAATATACATTCTGCTCAACCTAATAAAGATGAAATTGAGAAATTTATTTGTTACATAGATAATGTAAAGAAAGATAAAGAATATAAAAGATATATATAATTGACTTTTAAATAGTTAGTCGTTAAAGAAACAAAAGAAAAGAGCCATACGAATATAGCCCATAATAAGTATAAATTCCGCCAAGAATTCAATACATACTTATTATAATACAAATGATAAAATTTGTAAAGCAACAAACTTTTGTGTGGCTCTGGAGAGGAGCTACTATGAAATACATAATTCAAAAAAATGAATAGATTTTCAGCCTTAATTAAAAATAATTAAGGCTATTTGTGATAGAAAATGAGGAGGAGAAATTAATTGAATAAAATAAATGAAGTACAAAATTCAAAAGAAATAAAAGAAGCAATATTTTCTCAAAAAATGTTGTATCATGAAATGTATAGATATAGAATAATTTCATTTGTTATCTTAATAGTAGGAATAATATTGGTAAAAATATTAGAAAATAATAACATTAATGAGATAGTTGTAGTTATAATCGATTTAATTTTTGCAATTATATTTGGATTAATTAATAAATTATCCAGTAATAAATGTAAATATGCTGCTGCCATACAAGAATTTGTTGATATAACATTATATGAATTTGAAATCATTGATAATCAAATAGATGATATTAAATTAGAAGAAATTAAAGAGGAAATGTATGAAACAATTAAAAGACATAAAAAGGAATATAAAAAACAAATAAATTCAACAGGAGATTCACCAGAACATGGAGTAGCTGATTGGTATACAAATATATCAGAGGATTTAGAAATGAAAGACGCAATTATTAAATGTCAAAAACAAAATACATGGTGGGACAAAGAACAGGATAAAATATATTTTATATTTAAAATAGTATTTACAACGATATTAATATTAACATTAGTGGTTTTGTTTAGAAATATGTGGCAGATAATTGTTATAACAGCAGTTAGTATTGCTATAGAGGTTTATGGTTTATATAAAAAGTATAAGGATTATGTAAGATTGTCAATAGAGATAAAAACATCAGAAGACATATATCTTAAGGGCAAAGATGAAAAAATATTAAAAGACATACAGTCTAAAATATTTGAAAGAAGAAAAACTGGATACAAGGTGCCTGATTTTTTACATAATTTTAAATCAATGGATTTACATGAAAAGTATAAAAGAGTTTTTAAGTAGAAAGGAATAAATAATATGAGTGACAAAAATAGGAATTTAGAAGAAATAATAAAAAAGATTGATATAACTGAAACTATGGCAGAGAATGCCGAAAGTAAATATAAAGCTGTAGCAAAAGAATTATGTGCGAAAGGTTTAGATGTAGATATTTATCCTCAAGGATCCTTTGCATTAGGAACAGTGGTAAGACCTTTTACAGAAGGAAAAGATGTAGACTATGATTTGGATTTTATATGTGAGATTAACCAAAAAAAGAAAAATACAACACCACATGTAATAAAAAATAGCGTTGGTGATGTATTAATAAACAGCGGAAGAAAAGTAAAAGAAGATGACACATGTTGGATAATAGATTATGCTAATATTCAAGATAATATAGGTTTCAAATTGGATATTGTACCTGCTGTACAGGAAGAACCAGAAATGATAAATAATTTAGTTGCACAGGGAGTATTAGAACAATATGCGAATACTGCAATAGCAATAACTATTAAGAAAAACAATGTGTACGATTGGGGAAATGGAAATGCAAAAGGTTATACCAAATGGTTTCAAGATATAAATGCACCATTTTTAGATTATAAAACAAGAGAGAAAAAAGGAGTTTTTGAAGCAACTATTGAAGATGTTCCAAATACAACTCGAAAATCAAATTTGCAAAGAGTTATTCAAATATTAAAAAGACACAGAGATATATATTATTACAATATAAGGGAAAGTGACAAACCAAATTCAGCAATTATTACTACTTTAGTAGCAAGGATTGGAGAATTTGCAAATCCAAATTTATCTCTTTTAGAATTATTAGAATTTGTTGTTAATGAATTAAATATATATTCAAAATTACAAATTCAGGACCATTCTACATTTTTAATGGAAAATGTTAATAAATATACAATAAGGAAAAAAGGAAAAGAATGGGTAATTCCAAATCCAGTTAATCCAGAAAATAATTTAGCTAGTTATTGGACTGATAGGACTGCTAATCAATTTTTTAAATGGCTTATAGAAGTAAATAAAGATTTAGTAGTTTCAAGAGATTATGATGATGAAAAATATGTAGTGGCTTTAAAAAATGGATTAGGAAGCAAATTAGTTGAACAAAGCTTAAACGAATTAAATTTGAAAAATATAGATAAGGAACCTGTACAAGTATCAACTATTAAACCATGGAGAAGTATGTAGATGAATAATATTGAATTAAATTTTATTGAGCTAAACAAGGAATATCCATACTTACAGATAAAACTCGTAAATGATAAGTATATGATTGATGGAAGAGTCAGAATATATGCTACTAATGATGATGTTCAGTTAATGGATGATTTTACAATTGTTATGGAAGTTCCATTAGGTTTTCCTAATGAACTTCCTGTAATAAAAGAAACTTCTAATAAAATACCTAAAACATTTGAGCACGTTAATATAGATAAATCATTATGTCTTGGAATAGAAACAGAAATAAAAATTAAACTTAAAGAAAATCCAACATTACTAAATTGGTTTCAAACCTTTGTAGTAAATTATTTTTATAGTGCTATGTACTATAGTAAATATGGTAGGATTCCATATGGAGAAAGACCTCATGGTACAAAAGGAATAATTCAATTTTATATGGATTTTTTAAATGTTGATAGCATACAGAAAATATATGATATTTTGAATGCTATAGAAATGGATGACATAAAAGATTTTTATAAGTGTCCATGTGGAAACTTTAAAAAAATACGAAAATGCCATTTAAGTCAAATAAATCTATTAAAAAAAGTAGGAGTAAAATCAGATTTAAAAGAAATTTCAAAACTTATTAAAAGAAAAGAAACAGCTACTTTTATATACCCATATAGTAATGAAGAATATTATAGGAGATTTGGTTGGATAAAAAAATATAATAATTGAAAAAAATAAAAAAGTATGATAGTATAACTTTGGTAAAATAGAAAGGATGATGAAAATTTGAACAACAATATTTTAAAAGCAATTATTAATTTGGTGCAAACGCCTTCATTCGAACTAAAAGAGTATTACAGTAATCATAATAGGGCAAATAGCATGGGAGATGCACTTGAAGAATATATAAAAGACATTTTTGCAGGTACATATGCAATTAAAAATGAACAAGAACGATTAGAGAAAATAAGTGAAGTTTTTAGTTATTTAGGTAACAACTCTAATCCACCAGATGCAATGATAAAGAAGGGTGATGCAATAGAAGTTAAAAAAATAGAAAATAATAATGCTTCATTAGCATTGAATTCATCGTATCCAAAACATAAATTGTATGCTGATAGTCCAATGATAAGTTTACATTGTAGAGATGCAGAAGAATGGGACGAAAAGGATATTATTTATGCAGTTGGTGTGGTAGATAATAATAAATTAATGAATTTAAGTCTTGTTTATGGATTAGATTATTGTGCAAGTGAAGAAACATATACCAAAATAAAAACAAAGATTAAAGACGGAGTTGAAGCTATACCTGGCGTAGAGTTTGCGGAAACCAGAGAGTTAGGTAGAGTCAACAAAGTTGATCCATTAGGAATTACATATTTAAGAGTTCGTGGAATGTGGGGAATAGAAAATCCATGGACAGTATTTAGATATGTATACGAAAAGGATTTAAGTAAAGAGTTTAATTTTTTTGCAATAATAAATGAAGAAAAATATGCAGATTTTAATAAAGAAGATAGAAAAGAATTTGAGGATTTTATTAGGAATAGTGATTTGAATATGACAAAAGTAAAAATAAAAAATCCAGATAATCCAGCTATTTTAAATGTAGCATATTTAATAACATACAGCAAATAAGGAGGATTTTATGAAAGTTATTAGTCTTTTTTCAGGGGCTGGGGGATTAGATTTAGGATTTGAAAAAGCAGGTTTTGAAATAGAATGGGCAAATGAGTTTGATAAATCAATATGGGAAACATATGAAAAAAATCATAGTAATTATTTAGATAAAAGAGATATAAGAAAAATACCATTAAATGAGATTCCTGAATGTGATGGGATAATTGGAGGACCACCATGTCAAAGCTGGAGCGAAGCCCGGGGCATGCAAAGGTATTAATGATGATAGAGGAAAATTATTTTATGAATTTATAAAGATTTTAAATGATAAAAAACCAAAATTTTTTGTAGCAGAAAACGTATCAGGAATGCTTGCAGAAAAACATAAAGATGCAGTACAAAACTTTATAAAAATGTTTAAAGAAACAGGTTATAATGTCAATTTATATCTAGTAAATGCTGCAGACTATGGTGTGCCACAAGACAGAAAAAGGGTATTTTACATAGGATTTAGAGAAGATCTAAATATAAAATTTGATTTTCCAAAACCATTAGGGAAGAAGGTAAATTTAAAAGAAGCTATTGGAGATTTACAAGATACAGCTATCCCTGCATTAGAAAAAAATAAAACAAATGGAGTTTACTGTAAATTTCCAAATAATGAATATATGACTGGAGGCTTTTCTACTATATATATGTCAAGAAATCGTGTAAGAAGTTGGGATGAACAATCATTTACAATACAAGCTGGAGGCAGACATGCTCCACTACATCCTCAAGCACCCAAAATGACATTTGTAGAAAAAAATAAAAGAGAATTTGTAAAAGGAAAAGAAGACTTATATAGAAGATTATCAGTTAGAGAATGTGCAAGAATTCAAACTTTTCCAGATAGTTTTCAATTCTATTATACAGATGTAGCTGATGGATATAAAATGGTAGGAAATGCTGTTCCTGTAAGATTAGCTAACGTAGTCGCAAATGCGATAAAAAATAGTTTAGAGTAATAAAATATATTAAAAAAATTTGAGAACTGTGAATTAAATTTCACAGTTTTTTTAATAAAAAATGTACTCCCAGCGGGCAAAAAAGGTTTTAGGGAAAAATTCCCTAAACAGCTAAATGGTGTCAAAACACCAAGCTGGCGAATTTTGGGCACTAAAAAATGCTCTCCAAAATTCGTTAATAATAAAATTTCAGAAAGGGTGCTGACAAATTAAATAGAGCACGTTATACTACTAGTAAATTTATATTTGGAGGTAGTGGAAATGGAGAATGAACAAAGTATTTTAAATCAATTATTTGTTAGCAAAGAAGAAAATATTTGTGCTTTAAATGAGTATGATAAGAAAAGGATTAAAGAACTGACAAAAGATAGTGATACTTATCAAATGCTCTTAGATAAATTAGAAGATTTGTCAGATAATGATATATCAAAATCTAAAGTAAAAGATAGTTTAGAAAGTTATATTGATAAAGTTAATGTGATTGGATCTTATGAAAATGAAAAATTTTATAAGATTGGATTTGCTGATGCAATGAACTTGGTATTTGAGTGTATAAAACGATAAATATAATATAAAGAAATTTTTTCGATAGGCATGTGGAATTAACCACATGTTTATTTTTTTGCAAAAAATTAAAAATTTTTCATTTTACCCGTCATATTTTTAATTTTAGAGTGCTGTTAAGGTTAAGAGAAGAAATTTTAAATTTGCCCATAACCTTTTTGAAATTTAATCGCTGTTAATAGTAGAAGAAAAAATAAAAAAATTTTCATATTTCCCATAAAATTTTAAAATTTAAATTGTTGTTAATATTAGGAATAAAAAAATAAAAATTTTTCATTTTGCCCATAACATTTTGGATTTTCAATTGCTGTTAATAGTAGAGGGATAAAAATTGTGACAATTTTAATTTTTCTCGCCTGTAGTTGTGGGTAACAAAATCGCACATTGACAAATACACTTAATTTAAGTGTCATAAATAGCCATTTTCTTTAATATTCTGTATTAACCTAAATTAATAATCGCCATTTGGCGTTGTTAAACTTCACATTAAATCTAATCAACGTGCAGCAAGCACGCCTCATAGATTTAATGCTCGTTTGCCTAGCCAAATAACAATTCTTAATTTAGGTTTGGTTAGGAGGAAACAATGAATGAGGATAATGTTGATACAAAAGATAATAAATTAGAGTTTAATACATATTGTATTTTTACAGAAGAAAAGCAGGATATTAAAAACACGATAGGATTAGTTTTTAAAGATTATTTGGAAAGTATAAAGGTTAAAAATAAGTAATTATATTAAAATATTTGCAAAATTTAATTGAGCACGTTACAATTAATGAATAGATGATTACGGATAGGAGGTTAAATGCTGGATTTAAGAAGTCAAAATTTCAAAGTACGGAATGTATATCAGACTATCTAGAGAAGATGGCGACAAGCAAGAAAGCGAAAGTATCGGTAATCAAAGAAAAATTTTGCAAAGATATGTAAAGGAGAATAATCTATGTTTGGTTAAAGAGTATGTTGATGATGGCATAAGTGGTACAACTTTCGATAGGCCTTCATTTAATGAGTTATTGAAAGATATAGAAAACAAAACCATTGATATGGTTATAACTAAAGATTTATCAAGACTTGGTAGAGATTATATTAAAACAGGATTTTATTTAGAGGACTATTTTCCTAAAAATAATATTAGATATGTTGCAATAACAGATGGAATAGATACATATATAGATAGCACAAATAACGATATAACACCGTTTAAAGCAATAATGAATGATATGTATGCTAAAGACATTTCAAAAAAGATTAGAAGTGTTTTAAAGGAAAAGCAAAAGCAAGGAGAATATATGTGTAGTATTCCAGCTTATGGCTATAAAAGACATCCTACAATAAAAAATAAATTAATTGTAGATGAGCATGTAAGGGATATTGTAGAAAAGATTTTTGATATGTATTCAAATGGACATGGTAGTGTGGAGATTGTAAATTTCTTAAACTCAAATAAATACCTATCTCCAACAGGTTATAGAAAAACAGGACTAGTGCAAGATGAAAATAAAACAAATTACAACTGGAATGAAGTAACTTTATGCAATATGTTAAAAAATGAAGTCTATATCGGAAATACAGTGCAAAATAAGAGGTCTATCATATCATATAAAGTTAAGAAATTTAGAACAGTTGATAAGGACGAACATATAAGAGTTGAAAACACACATGAAGCCATTATTGATAAAGATACATTTGAAAAGGTGCAATGTATTATTGAAAAAAGAGGAACAAATACAAGACTAAAATATGATTATTTACTTCGAGGATTGCTTTATTGCTATCATTGTAAAAGAAAACTGCAAATAGTTTTAAAGAAGAACTCTAAAAGAAATGCAAAATCACATCCCTATATAACATGTAGTGATGCAAAAGAGCGAGGATGTTATGCATTAAATATGAATTATGAGAAATTTGAAAAGCATATTATTTATGTTGTAAAAAAGATTGCCCAAATATATGCCGATAAAGAAATTTTTTATTCAATTTATGAAAAATATCATAATAAAACTCTTGATATTAGAGAAGGATATAAGAGAAAAATTGAACAAATTGATAAAACAATATTTGATATAAACAATAATTTAGACAAGATGTATATGGATAAATTAAGAGGCGTTTTACAAGAAGAAGATTATGTTAGAGTATCACAAAAATTTAATCAAGAGAGGTTAAAATTAAATGAACAAAAGCAAGAATTAGAGCAAAAATTAATTGGAACAGACGATAAAATTGAAAACAAAAATCATACAAAAGAAGAAAAAGAATTAGATGAGTTAATAGAGAATTTTTTGAAGTTAGAGAAGATTGATAAGATATATTTGTATCGATTAATAAACAAAATTGAGATTGATAAAGACAAAAATATTTACATATATTTTAACTTTTCAAAATTAAATTCTATTAATGAAAATCTAGATGAATTTATAAAAATTGAAGAAATTTTAAAAGAAAAAATATCGTAGTGGACAACTATGTTGTCCATAAAAACAAAAATATGGAGCACATAGTGCTCCGCTACGAATATAATGAAACCAAGTAATCGCAATGAATTACACACGGTTGAAAGTTTTTTAAATCCACACCTCTAATATTTGCTTTCCAACCATTAGGAAAAGGAATTCGAGGATAATTTCTTGCAATATTTTGAGCAAAGAGATATGTAGGTGAGTTTTGAGGAATGTCGCCTGTTACCAAATTTACACCGTCAGGATTAACCATAGGCATAATATAGATAGAAGTAGTATTAAAAATTTCGCGTGCATTAAATCCAAAGATATTAAGATTATTATTATAGCAATAGCAAAAATCAGCAATGAACTTAACAAGCACAGGAGAAGTAATCCATTCATTAGCGTGAAAAGAAGCAGCATAAAATACTTCTTTTGGACCATTTCCTAGTTTGATATAAGGAATAGAATTTCCTAAAATAGAATTTCCTGCAGATGAAATTTCAAGGAAAGGATATAGTTTTTTCAAAGAATTTAAATTAATATTTAAAATCTCATAACTATAACTAATATTGGTTGGAACAATAAATCCTAAAGCACCATCAATATAAGGCATTAAAGCTTGCCAAGTATTATTGCCCACTATACCATCAATTTGACTTAATCCAAAATTTCTTTGAAAAATAATAACTGCATTTTTTGTATTAGGTCCAAAAAATCCATCAATTTGACCTGTATAAAAGCCAAGAATTTTTAAAATGTTTTGTAAAAATTCAACTAATGGGCCAGTTGAGCCCTGTCGTAATGTTCTCATAAAATCATCCTTTCAAAATATAGTTATGATATTGTATGAAAATTTTATGTAATTGACATATTATAAAAGAGAAATTGTTTTAGTAATTTTTTGAATTAAAAATTCAAATTTTAGAATTAATCACAATTTAAGAAATATATAATGACATTTTTTAAATACTATTTGACAATATGAACATAATATGTTATTATATGTATATAATATGTTATGGAGGTGGTTGAATGGCTACAATAAATGTAAATGTTGATGAAGAAATAAAACAACAAGCTAAAGAAACTCTTGACTATTTGGGAACTAATTTTACTAATGTTATTAATATGTTATTAAGACAAGTTATTTTAACAGGAAGTATACCATTTGAAGTTAAAATTCCAAAATTAAATGTTGAAACTATAAAAGCAATTGAAGATGCAGAAAAAGGATTAGGATTAAGTAAAGCATATACAGATTTAGATGAAATGTGGAAAGACTTAGAGAAAGAGGATTGATAATTTTGTTGACAATAAAATATACTAACTTATTTAAAAAAGACTATAAATTAATGAAAAAACGTGGACTAAATATAAAACTATTACAACAGACTATAGAAATATTGGCAACCAATAAAACATTGCCTGACAAATATAAAGACCACTATTTAGCAGGTAATTATAAGCGGATATAGAGAATGTCATAAACAACCAGATTGGCTTTTAATTTATAAAATAGACAAAGATGAACTAATACTTACTGCATTTAGAACAGGTTCACATTCAGATTTATTAGAAATAAAAAAATCAATAAAATAAAAATAAAGGGATGAAACTGTAGATTAAAACAGAACATTCCTTTATTTTTATGAATTTTCATCAACTTATCAAATAAATCAACAAAAAATATTGAAAAAAAAGAAAAATTAATATATAATCAAGCACGAGAAAAAGCGAAAGGAAAGAAAAGAAAATGAAATCATTTTATGGACAAGAAGAAACATATGTAACAGAAGAAGAATTAGAAAAAACATATAACTACATAACAAGCATAATAAACAATAAAATGAACGAAATAAGAAGTGAAGTTGACAACATACAAAGAAGAATAAACGAAAAGCAAGTTGAAAATGGAGTAAATAAAGAAGACTTCAAATTCGAAACAAGTCTGTTACAATCACAGATATCAGAACTTTCGCAAAAAATAAGGGCAAATCAATCAAAATTCGATATAGAGCTATTAAGAAAACAATTATTAAACTTAAAAGAACAAATCATAAATTCATCAGTTACAGAAGAATTAAGCAAAGAAAAAGAAGAAGTAGAAAAAATAAAAGCTACAATCTATGAATTAAAAGATTTAAAAAATAAAATAAGTGACATAGACGATTTAAAAAACAATGTTAAAGAATTATCAAAAGTCGTAAGAGAAAACGAAGAAAATTTAAATCAAGAAATAAAAGAAAAAACAGCAAATACCCAAAATTCAATATATGAAATTGAAGAAAAAGTATTAAAACAACTAAAAGACAATGGTAATTTAAAAGATGAAATTGATAAAATCAAATTAAAAATAGAAGAAATAAAACTAGAATGGAATGACAATTCAGCACATGATGAAAACAAAATTCAAATAGAAAAAATAATTGAACGAATAGAAGAACTAGAAAACAATCTAAAACAGTCAATTGAAGCACAATTGACTATAGAAGATGTACAAAAAATAATTCAAGAAGAAACAAGTGAGATAAGGCAACATCAAATAACAATTGAAGACATACAAGAAATTGTAACTGAACAAATGAATAATATAAGACAAAATCAAATGACGATTGAAGATGTGCAAGAAATTATCACAAAGCAAATAAATAACACAATACAAAATCAAATAACAATTAAAGATGTTCAAGAAATAGTATCAGAAGAAACAAATAGCATAATAGAAAATCAAATAGCAATGAGGAATGCACAAAAAATCGTAATAAAAGAAATAAATGAAATAAAGAAAAAACAACAAACAAGTAAAGAAGAGCAAGTAGTAGCTGCTAGAGAAATAAACGAGATGAAGAATAGACAACAAACAAGGCAAGCAGAGCAAGAAGTGGTTGTTAAGGAAATAAAAAATATAAAGAAAAAGCAACAAACAGGGCAAGCAGAGCAAGAGGCAGTAGTTAACGAAATAAAAAATATAAAGAAAAAGCAACAAATATGGCAGTCAGAACAAGAAGAAGTAGCCAAAGAAATTAACAATATAAAAAATAATCAGGTAACAGCCAAAGATATACAAAAAATGTTATCTAATGAAATAAAAAGTGTTAGTCAAATGCAAATTACAGAACAAGAAGTGCAAGAAATAGTAAACACTGAAATAAATAAAGTTATACAAAAACAATATGACAAAATACAAGAAACTGTACAAATTGAGATAGAAAAGAAAATTCAAAAAAATAAATTAGAAAAAGAAAAACGAAGACAACAATTAATTCAGCAACATAAACAAAACATGGAACAAATAAATATAGAAAAACAAAATTCTATCCAAAAAACAAAAGCGCAGTTATCAGAAAATACAAACACTATTAAAAATGCAGATATTAAAGCTAAGATGAAAGCACAAGAACAATTAAAGGCAAAAATGGCAAAGACAAAAGAAAACGATGAACAAACAAAATCACAAATATTAGCAACATTAAAATAATGAATGGAGGGAGGAAAGTTTAAGCAAAAAAGATTTCTAAAAATCAAAATAGAATTCAAATGCTAAAACAAAACTTAGTATGAAAAAAATACTATTTGCCGCGTATTCATTAGGATTAGGAGGAATAGAAACATCTCTTGTAACACTATTAAATTCATTATCAAAAAAATATGAAATAACATTAGTATTAGAGAAAAAAGAAGGGATTTTCTTAAATAAAATAAGTCCTAAAATAAACATAATAAAATTTCAACCAAGCAATGCAAAAATTGTTTTAATAAGAAAAGTAATAAACATGATAAAACAGCTAAAATTCAAACTTAAATATAAAGACAAATTTGATTTTGCAGCAGCATATGCCACATATTCATTAAGTAATGGATTTGTTGCAAGAACAGCTTCAAAAAATTCCGCATTATGGATACATAATGACTATATGAGTCTGAATAATAATAGCGAAGAAAAGACAAAAAAATATTATCAAGAATTAAAAATAGAACAATATAAGAATGTTATATTTGTTTCAAATAAATCAAAAAACGAGTATTTGAAAATGTTTCCAAATAGCACAAATGCAGTTTTTTGTAATAATTTAATTGACGGAGAAAATATATTAAACAAAGCGAAAGACGAAATTCCAAAAGAAGATTTAATTAAAATAAATAAGAAAAACGAGACTATCTTTTTAAATGTTGGAAGAC
Organism: Clostridia bacterium; assembly: GCA_017458285.1. GTDB lineage: Bacteria > Bacillota > Clostridia > TANB77 > CAG-508 > CAG-269. Next base: position 29,258 of record JAFTFU010000049.1, read on the forward strand.
ATGATGAAAAGCAAAAAAGATTAACAAAGATGATAAATGTAGCAAAAAGACTAAAAGACGATAACTTCAAGTTTAAAATATTATTTGTTGGAGAAGGACAGAATACGGAAAATTATAAAAAAATAGTAAAAGAAAAAAATCTTGAAGACGTAATAATCTTTTTAGGCAAAAAGCAAAATCCATATCCATATTATAAGATAAGTGATTGCGTTTTCTTAACTTCGGATTATGAAGGATTTCCAGTTGTATATTTAGAAAGTATGATTTTGAATAAGCCAATTATCACAACTGATGTTTCTGACTATGAAGAAATTGAAGGAAAGTTTGGAATTGTTACAACTAAAGATGAAAATGATATATACCAAAAAGTTAAAGATTATTTGGAAAATGGTTTTGAAATTAAAGAGAAATTTAATTATGAGAATTATAATGCACAAGTTTTATCTGTTATAGAAAAAATTATAAATACATAACAAACCCCATATATGATACTGGATATTATCATATATGGTTTTTTTGTGTGACAGCTATGTTACTTAAATGTATATTTAATGGGGCAAAGCAATGGAAATAAGCCTATTTATTTCCATTGCTTATTTGTTAACATAAATGCTATAATGTAAATGATTGAAAGATGCATGATAGAGGAAAATGCTGTAATGTAAATGATTGAAAGATGCATATTAGAAGAAAAAGTTTGAAAAATGAACTAGTTGCCTCTTATTAGCATATCGTTAGCCAAGGCAAAGAAAGGAATGGTCAGTAATTATGAAAAAAAGCAAACTTTGTAAATACTTTATAAAAGCTATAGCGATAATACTAATCTTTGTTTTCTGCATGGGAATGGTACCTAAAGCTAATGCGGTTACACAATATAAAAGTAGCAATATTGAAGAAATAGATGATAGTATGTACCCAGGAGTAAAGAAGTTAATTCAAAACATGAAAAAATTATATCCAAACTGGAATTTTAAAATATTATATACAGGGCTAGATTGGAATGAAGTGTTAGAAAATGAGCATACAGGTCATGGAGCAATACCTACAAATTTAATACCAGCAAATAGCAGTACATATAATAATAAATGGATTTGTCCAATATGCAGTACAACACCTTATGATACAGGAGATTGGTATTGTGCATCAAAAGAAGCAATTGCGTATATGATTGATATTAGGAATTGGATAGATGAAAATAATATTTTTCAATTTTTGGAACTTACATATTCTGATTATGATTATGCACAAATAAAAGCGATGGTTTCAGGAACTTTTTTGGATAAAGATTCATACATAAATACAATCATACAAAGTGGAAAAGGTAATAATGTTAATATTTATTATATAGTCGCAAGAATTTTACAAGAACAAGGAACAAATGGTGGAATATTATCAAAAGGTAAAGGCTTCAATGGTCAATATTATGGATATTATAATGTATTTAATATAGGTGCAACTGGAAATACAAATGATGAAGTAATGATAAATGGTTTAAAAAGAGCACAAAAAGAAGGCTGGACAAGTATTGAAAAAGCAATAGAGGGCGGAGTTAGAATAATAATGCAAACATACATATCACAAGGTCAAAATACATTATATTTTCAAAAATTTGATGTTGAAAATTCAGACGGTATTTTATACAAACATCAATATATGCAAAACTTATTAGCTTCTAAAAATGAAGCAAGTAAACTTACTAAAGTAATTAAAGACATGGGATATATAAATAATAATTACACATTTATAATTCCTCTTTATGAGAATATGCCTAAATTTACAACTACAAATCCAAACGTACAATATGAAAGTTCAGGAGATATTGTAAGAATAAATGTTGAAGATTCACTTAGAGTAAGGAATGCTCCAAACGGTAGCCAAATAATTGATGTTTTAACTGCAAACGAAAGAGTTTTAAGAGTTGAAAAAGCACAAACACAAGTTAATGGAACATATTGGGATAAAATACAAACAAATAATGGAATGTATGGATATGTTGCAAGAGAAACGTACAGTTCCACAATAGGATATAAATTATATTTAGTGCCAGCAGAAGAAGCTGTAAATAATGAAAAAGATTCAAATGAAGAAAATCAAAATGGAGAAAAAGTAAATAAAGAAGAATCGCCAAAGGAAAATCAAATAACTTTGGGAGATGTAAATGGCGACGGAAAAATTTCTGCAACAGATTATGTATTAATAAAAAGACATATTATGCAAACAAAATTACTAGAAGATGAAACTCAAAAACTAGCAGCAGATGTAAATGGTGACGGTAGAATATCAGCAACAGATTATGTTTTGATAAAAAAGATGATAATGAACGGGACTGTTTAAAAGTTTTACTAGAAATTAAAAGTATATAAAACTTAGTACAAATCTTTGATAACTAAAAGCGCAAATTTTATTAATATAAATTATTAAAAATATAAGTATAAAATGGAGGTAAAGAGATGTTTAAAGAAAAATTGAAGAAAATTTCAAATAATATTTTCTTAAAAATAGCAATAGTATTTTTACTAACAAGTTTGATAATTCCAGCATCAAAAGCACAAGCAAGTAGTTTTACAACTTCTAAATCTGCTACTACGATGAATGTTGGCGAAAGTCAAACAATAACAATAAATGCTAAAACATTAACAGGAAGACTTAATATTACTTCTTCAAATACAGGTGTTGCAACAGTTAGTGTGGGAAGTATTTGGGTTGAAGAAAACTCACAAACATTTTCAATAACAGCTAAAGCACAGGGAACAGCAACAATTACTATTTCAGGGCAAGTTTATGATGATGATTTAGAAGATGAAAAAACATATTCAAAAACTATTAGTGTAACTGTAAATAAAGTTACAACAAACACAAGTGCTGGTTCAGGAACAAGCACAAGCGGAAGTTCAGGAACGAGCACAAGTGGAGGTTTAAATTCAGGAACAACTACAAGCGGTGGCTCAAAATCAGCAACAAGTACAAGCAAAAGTTCAAATACAGGAAGTAGTTCAAATAGCAGCTCTAGTACATCAAAATCATCAAGCTCTAGTTCAACATCAAGTTCATCTAAGAGTACAACTAGCACAGCTTCAAACTCAAAAACTACAAGCAATTCAAATCCAAAAAACACAAGTACTTCAAACGCAACAACAAAATCTACAGAAAATGTAAACTCTACAACTTCAAAATCAGCAGAAGAAACAAAAGCTCAAGTGGGTGAACAAACTCTGTTAGATATAAGCGATTCTGAAAATGAGCAAACTACTGAGGAAGCAATTGAGGAAAAAAATCAAGAAGAAGAGAGTGCTGAAGAAACTGAAATATCTGAACAAAATCAAGATAGTGCCAATGAAGTTATTAATGAAGAAAATAATCAAGAAGATTCAAAAGAAAAACATTTTAATAAAGCATTTATGTATTTTATTATTATTATAATTTCTATTGTAATGATAGTCGTGGGAATACTTATTGTAAAATCAATTTTTAAGAAAAAATAATAAATTTAAGTTATTGTTAATTTAGAGTTCTTATTAGTTAAGTAAAATTAACTAGATTAAAGCCTGCCAATAAATCTAATCCTCTGCATAGGGTAAGTCTATTCAGAGGATTTTTTAAAATTAACATTTTGCACCAGAGAGCAGAAAAATTGCGTTACTGAGACAGAAAGTTAAAATTAAAAAATGAACATTTTGTACCAGAGAGCAGAATAATTGCGCTACTCAGACAAAATGTTAAAAATAAAAAATTACACACATTATACTTCTTGACAATGGGAGTAAGTAAATGTATAATGAGGCAAGAAAATAGTGAAAGAAAGGTGTAACAAGTGGAAATAGGGAGAATAAAACGAATTATAGAAGCAATATTATTTGCAACAGGTAGAAAAGTAACAGAGCATGAATTAATGTTGGCACTAGAAATTCCAGCTGATAAATTAAAACTAATTATACAAAACATGCAAGATGAGTGCAAGGAAAGAGGAATTGACTTAATTCGAGTTGATGATGGATATCAATTATGTACAAAAAAAGAATATTATGAATACATATATCCAATCATAGACAAAAGAAACAAGCCAAGATTATCTGGTGCTTCGCTTGAAACACTAGCAATAATTGCATACAATTCTCCAATAACTAGAGCAGAGATTGAATCAATTAGAGGTGTAAACAGCGATGCATCTATATATAAACTTTTGGAATACGGACTAATTCAAGAAGCAGGAAAGCTCGATTTGCCAGGAAAGCCAATGGCGTATAAAACTACAGATGAGTTTTTAAAAATGTTTGGATATTCGTCTTTAGAAGATTTACCAGAGCTCCCTCGATATAAATTAGATGAAAATAAACAAATTGTAATAGACGATTTGATTGAGGCAGAGGCAGAAAAGGAAGAGACAGAAACAGCGATAGAAACAGAGAAAAAAGAAAAAGAGAAAACCGCCGAAACAGAAACTGGAACTGGAACAAAAACTGAAATAAAGGCAGAAGTGGAGTCAAATTCACAATCTGAGCCTGAAAATTGTGATGAAATAAATGAGGAAAGGCTTACTAAAAATGAAGAACTTGATAATTGATGAAAGGATAAGGCAAGAAGAATTTGAATATTTAAGACAATATTTCAACATAAAAAAAATGCCATTATCTGAAGATGTATATGAAGAAATATCAGGACATAGTGATATATTTTATTGCAAAATAAATAAACAAATAATATGCGCTCCAAATGCGCCGATAATCGAAAAAAACTTCATTATCGGAAATGCAAAAGTTGAAAGAAGTTATCCAAAAGACATATTTTATAATGCATGTCAAATTGGAAAAAACATAATTGGAAGTGAATATACAGATAGTAAGATACCTGTAAATATAAAAGTGAGGCAAGGGTACACCAAATGCTCTATTGCAGTAACTAGCGAAAATTCTTGCATTACAACTGACAAATGGATAGCTAAAAAGCTTAAGTTAAATAATATAGATACTACATATATAAATGAGCCCAATATTAAGTTATTAAAAAAATCAGGACAAGTTTCAAAAATTAGTGGTTTTATTGGAGGAGCCACTTTTTGTTTTGATAATAATTTTGTTATATTTGGAGATATTGAAAAACTAAAAAGTCAACAAATAATTTTAGAGCATTTAAATAAGTACAATTTAAATCTAGTACATTTTAGAGGACTAGATGTATATGATTATGGCGGCGCAATAGAGTATTAATTTAAGTAAATATAATAGAAAACATTAAAATAACATCTAATGTGCCTTTTATTAGAGATATTGAAACAATAGCTGAATTGATAAGTGCGCCTACTTAAACAAAATGTTAAAATAAAAAAATACACATTTTAAAATCAAATAATTCCAATAAACATTGATTTATTAATAAAAATAATATATAATAGACAAAGCAAAAACAAAAAGGAGAAAAAATAAAATGATAAATTTCAAAGCAGAGATCGCAAAAGAAATATCAAAAATATTAGAAATAGAAGCACAAGAAATACAAAAAAGCATAGAAACACCTAAAGACCAAACACAAGGAGACTATGCATATGCATGTTTCAGACTAGCAAAAGAACTAAAAAAAGCACCACAAATAATTGCTGAAGAAATAAAACAAAAAATTGAAATAAATCCTGAAATAATAGAAAAAATAGAAGTAGTAGGAGCATATATAAACTTCTTTATAAACAAGCAAACATTAGCAAAAGAAGTAATAGAAGAAGTATCAAACAAAGAGAACTACGGTGCATCTGAAATAGGAAAAGGAAAAAACATAGTTTTAGACTATTCAGCACCAAATATAGCAAAACCATTCCATATAGGGCATTTAAGAACAACATTAATTGGAAATGCACTTTATAAAATATACAAATACTTAGGATATAACACAATCGGAGTAAATCATTTAGGAGATTATGGAACACAATTTGGAAAAATGATAGAAGCATACAAAATGTGGGGAGCAGAGTACAATTTAGAAAAAGACCCAATAAACCAAATGGTTGATATGTATGTTAGAATTAATGCACTATGCAAAGAAGACGAGCAAGTATTAGAAAGATGCAGAAACAACTTCAAATTATTAGAAGATGGAGATGCAGAATGTGTTAAATTATGGAATGAATTCAAAGATTTAAGCATGGTAGAATTCAAACGAATTTACGACATATTAGACATTCATTTTGACTCATATAATGGAGAAGCCTTTTATGCAGACAAAACACAAGAAGTAATCGAAACATTAGAGAAAAAAGGAAAACTAATAGAGTCAGAAGGAGCAAAAATAGTAGATTTAGAAGACGCAGGAATATCAACACCATGTATAATCCAAAAAGCAAATGGGTCAACAATATATGCGACAAGAGATTTAGCTGCAATAATGTATAGAGCTAAAAACTACGACTTCGATAAATGTTTATATGTAGTAGCTTATGAACAAAACTTACACTTTAAACAAATATTTGAAGTAGCAAAATATCTAGTAGACGAAAAATATCAAAAAGGGCTAAAACACGTAGCATTTGGAATGGTAAGCTTGCCAACAGGAAAAATGTCAACAAGAGAAGGTAATGTTGTAAAAATTGAAGATTTATTAACTGAAACTATAGCTAAAGCAAAAGAAATAATAGAAGAAAAAAATCCGAACTTAGAAACTAAAGAAGATGTAGCACAAAAGGTAGGAATTGGAGCTATAATATTTAATACATTATCAACTGTAAATATTAAAGACCAAGTATTTGACTGGAATGCAGCATTAAATTTTCAAGGCGAAACAGGTCCATACATTCAATATAGCTATGTAAGAACAAATAGCGTATTAGAAAAAGCCGGATATTTACCAAATTTAAATGAAATAAAAACTGAAGAATTAAATGATGAGTATTCATACAATTTATTAAAAACAATATACAATTTTCAAGATGTATTAATGCAAGTAACAGAAAAAGAAGAACCATCAATTCTATCAAAATATTTGATAGAACTTTCAAAAACATTTAGCAGTTTTTACAACGAAAATAAAATAATCTGTGAAAATAAAGACACACAAAATGCAAGAATATATTTAACATATATAACAGGAAAAGTATTAAAACAAGGAGCAAGTTTACTTGGAATAAAAATGCCAGATAAAATGTAATCTGGGATTTAGTATTCAAATATAAAATAATGAGTTTAAAATTCAAAATTAAATAGTAACAAGAAAAAAAGCAAAAAAAGGTAAAAACAAAATTCTTAAGGGGGCTAAAATGATATTATATCCAAATATATTGCTAGAAAGAGTAGACAAAATAACAATTGATTTTTTGAAAAAAAACAACTTAAAAGCATTAATATTAGATGTAGACAATACCTTAATTGATTATTACCAAAATTTATCAGAAGAAATAATAGATTGGTCAAAGCAAATGAGAAAAAACGGAATAAAACTATATATTCTAAGCAATACAAACAAAAAACAAAAGGTTGAAAAAGTATCCAAAAAAATGGGAGATTTACCATATAAAATGTTTGCAAAAAAACCTTCTAAAAAAGGATTTTTGAAAATTCAAGAAGAATTAAACTTAAAGCCAGAAGAAATAGCTGTAGTAGGTGACCAAATATTTACTGACGTAATAGGTGGAAATCGATCAAAAATGTATACAATATTAGTAGAACCAATAGATAAAAAGGATATAATAATAACAGCTATAAAAAGACCTATAGAAGAAATTATCAAAAATAAATATAAAAAGAAAGAAAACAAAGGAGAAAAAGATGTATTTTAAAGATGTACACATAATTTATTTTATAATTATTGCAGTTCTAGGAGTCGTTACAGGAAAACTTGTAGATTGGGCAAATTATACATTGCCAGAATATAAAAAGGTATTTTCATTAGAGTTTTTTAAACATAAAGCCAGCAAATCAACATATTTAATGATAATTGCAAACGTAATTTTAAATTTGATAATTTTATATAGATTTGGAATTGAAAAAACATTTATCGAAAATTTGGAACTGATTAAATATCTAATATTAACTCCAATGCTACTTTCTGTATTTGTTATAGATTACAAATTGCAAATTATACCTAATAGATTAAACCTAACAATGTTTGAAATAGGACTAGTAATAGCATTTGTTTATGGTCTTTCAAATATTGCAATAACAATTGATATGCTTCTTGGAATGCTTGTAGGAGGCGGAATATTTTTACTAATAACAGTACTGGGTGGATTATTTTATGGAAAAGAAGCAATGGGACTTGGAGATGTAAAATTGATGGGAGCATTAGGGTTGTATTTCGGAGTTTCGAATATAATAGCTGTTGCACTTATGTCGTTTTTGATTGGAGCAATTTTAAGCATATTATTATTAGTAACTAAAATAAAGAAAACTGATGAATATATACCATTTGGACCATTTATTGTAATATCAAGTTTTATCAGTATATTAGTGCCATTTGATATAATTCTTAAAGCTTTGATGACAATTTTTACACTTGGGTTATATCAAAAAAATAAATAGAATTTATTTGGGGGAATTAAAATGAATCAAAAAATGCTTTGGCTTAGAAATGCAATAAATAGCATGAATTTACAAGGAATGATAGTATCAAACCCTGTAAATATCTACTATTTAACGAATATAAAAGCAGAAGGAACATTATTACTTACAAGAAAAGAAATAATATATTTAACAGATGGAAGATACATTGAAGATGTTCAAAACACAATAACATTGTTTGATGAAATAATGGTATACAACATAAAAGATTTAGATAAAGACGATTTAGAAAATCTATTTATGTATTGTGAAAATGTAGGATTTGAATAAAATTACGTAACATATGCAGAATATAAAGAATTGATAAGAAAATATAAAATCAATAATCTTGTAGAGACTGAAAATATCATTGAAAAACAGAGAATGATAAAAGACGAAGATGAAATTGAAAGCATCAAAGCAGCGTGTGACATTACTAATAGATGTTTTGAATTAATTGAGCCAAAATTAGTTCCTGGAGTTTCTGAAAAAGAAATAGCAATGCAAATCGATGAATATTTTTATAGAAATTCAGAAGGACCTGCTTTCGAAACAATTGTTGCAAGTGGTGAAAATTCTTCAAAGCCTCATGCAGTTCCAAGCAATAGAATATTTGAAGAACAAGACATTATAACAATTGATATTGGCTGTAAAATTAATGGATATTGTTCAGATATGACTAGAACATTCTTTATAGGAGAACCCACTGAAGAGCAAAAGAAAGTATATGATTTAGTTAAGGTAAATCATGACAGAGCAATAGATGAAATTAGAGAAGGTGCAAACGTAAAAATACTTTCAAAAAGTGTTGAAAATGATTTTAATTTGTATGGATTTTCTTTAATTCATAGCTTAGGACATGGAGTAGGTTTAGATATTCATGAAAAACCATTTGTAAATTCTAAAAATGATTTTCAATTAAGAGAAAACATGGTAGTAACAGTTGAGCCAGGTATTTATATCCCAGGAAAATTTGGAGTGAGAATTGAAGATACTATTTTAGTAGAAAAATATTCTGCGAGAAAATTATCATAATAATTTCTTAAAAAGCATATTTTGTGGCAGTTGAAAATAAAAACTAAACATAAAAAATGTCTTTAATAAAAAAACACATTTTATATTAATATAGCAAATAGTTATATTAGTATAAAGTGTGTTTTTTTTAAGTTAGTTGAAAATTGAAAATAGAACTAAGAGAACATGTTGAATTTTAAAAAAAAATATATATTGTATCACATTAAAATATAGAATTATTTATAAAAAAGTTCTAAAAAAGAAAACCATGAATATAATATTATAAACAAATTTAAATATGGTTTGAATATCGAGAAAGGGATGAATGATAAATGCAAATCTTAAAATGGATAAGTTTAGGGTTAATATTTACACTTTCAACTCTTATAGGAAATATTAAATCAAAAAAATACATAGATAGAGTAAAAGAACTAAAAGACTTAAAAATGAGTTTCAACATAATAGAAACAAAAATTAGATATACATATAAACCCTTGAAAGATATATTTGAAGAACTTTCAAAGGGAAGTGAAAAAGAAAAAATAAAAGAGTTATTAGCAAATTTAAGCCAAAGTTTAGAAAATTTATCAATGCAAGAAGCGTGGGAAAGTGCTTTAAATACAACAAAATTAAATTTAAATGAAGAAGATTTAGGTGTTATAAGTCCAATAGGAAAAATGTTAGGAAAGACTGACAAAGATGGACAAGTAAGTGAATTAAAGGTAATTATGACATTTTTAGATAAGCAGATAGAAAAGGCTGAAATAGAAAAAGCTAAAAATGAAAAATTATATAAAACATTAGGATTAATAACAGGCATGGCAATAGTCATACTACTAATTTAAAATTTACGAGAAAGGAGCATATGTTAGCGAAGAAACTAACATTAAAGTAAATACATGGATATAAATTTATTGTTTAAAATTGCAGCAATAGGAATATTAGTTGCAGTACTTCATCAGGTGTTAGTAAGAGCAGGAAGAGAAGATCAAGCGATGATGACAACTCTAGCAGGGCTTGTAATAGTTTTATCAATTGTAATTAAAGAAATAAGCACTTTATTTGATACCGTAAGGACTCTTTTTAATTTGTAACATAAAAAATATTTGATACATTATGCTGGCACGTAAAAGTTAAAAAGCATTATGACAAAGTATCATTCTTAAGGGCTAGAAAGGAATTAAGAAGAAACATGGAAGAAATTATAAAAATCATCGGTATAGGAATAATTGCATTAATCACAGCAATAATAATAAAACAATACAGGCCTGAATTTGCAATTTACATATCAATTGTCGCAGGAATAATAATAATCTGGCTAATTTTTGACAAATTAAGCAATGTAATAAACTTAATAAAAGCTATGGCGGACAAGACATCATTAAACTATAACTTTTTAAGTATATTACTAAAAATCACAGGAATTGCGATATTAACAGAGTTTGCGGTAAGTATTTGCAAAGATTCAGGTGAAGGAGCTATTGCAAATAAAATAGAATTAGGAAGCAAAGTTATAATAATTTCTATGTCAATTCCGATAATATCTTCACTGCTTGAACTAATGATAAACATATTGCCATGAAAAATGCACTATAAATTAAATTTACAGAAAATTTTACAAGAAAGGAACGGCATATGAAAAAAATACTAACCACAGTAATTTTAATAATAATTTTAATAAATACTAATATAGCAAATTCATATGCTATTTTTTCAGAAAATGATGAAAAAATAAAACAAGATGCGAGTACAAAAATTGAAGAACAAAAAGAAATGTTTGGAATATCAGACTTTTTAAAAGAAGCGGACAAGTACAAAGGAGAATTCTTAGAAGATACAAGCTTAAGCAATTTATTAGATGAAGCAACCAAAGGAAAAATTGATAATAAAACGATACTTAAAAAAATTTTAAATATATTTACTAAAGAAATAAAATCAAGCATAACAACATTGATAATTGTGTTAGTAATTGTAGTAATACATAGCATATTAAAATCAATAAGTGAAAGCTTAGAAAATAGTGACATATCTAAAATAATCTACTATGTAGAATACATATTAATTGTAACTGTAATCATGAAAAATTTTTCAGAAATACTAGAACTTGTAAAACAAACATCGCAAAATTTAGTAGGATTTATGAATGCATTAATACCAATTTTAATAACTCTAATGATTTATACAGGAAGTTCAATCACAGGAAGCGTAGTACAACCAATATTATTATTTATGATAAACTTTATAGGAAATATGATACAAGACATATTAATTCCATTCATACTAATAATTACAGCATTATCTATAGTTTCAAAAATTTCAGATAAAGTTCAAATTGGAAGAATAAATAAATTTTTTAAAAAAAGTGTTGAATGGTATTTAGGAATAATTTTAGTAATTTTTGTTGGAGTTCTATCATTAGAGGGAACATTAAGCAGTAGTGTAGATGGAATAACTGCAAAGACAACAAAGGCAGTTGTTTCTAATTTAATACCAGTTGTTGGAAAACTATTAGGAGACACAGTAGATACAGTTTTAGGTTGTGGTGTAATTTTAAAAAATGCAGTAGGGTTAATAGGAGTAATAGTTATAATTGGAATAGCAGTTGTTCCAATTATAAAAATAGGAACACTGTCAGTAATATATAGCTTAGCTTCTGGCATAATCGAACCTGTTGCAGATGAAAAAATAGTTAAATTATTAGAGGAAATGAGTGGGATTTTTAAGCTTTTGTTTGGAATTCTTTGTACACTTTCTGTGCTTCTGATAATTGGTGTAACACTTGTTGTGAAAATATCGAATAGTGGGATGATGTATAGATGATTGAATTTTTAAGTAAATGGGCTGGACAACTTACAGTAGCTGTTGTAATTGCAACACTTATTGAAATGATTTTGCCTAATGGGAAAAATAAAAAGTACATAAAAATGGTAATTGGAATTTATATCATTTTTTGTATAATATCGCCTTTTTTGAAAAATGACATAAGTTTTTCGGAATACAAAATTGAAAATGTAATTGATAATTATTCAAAAAGTAAAGAAAATGTTAATCAAACTTCAATGGATAAAAGATTAGAAGAACTTTATATTGAAGAGTTGCAAAAAGATATAGCTGAAAAATTAAAGAAAAAGGGATTTGTAGTAAAGAAGTGTAAAATTGAAGCAAGCTTAAATGCAACAAGTGATGATGCAGGGATAAACAAAATTGAGCTAAAGGTTGAGAAAAAAGTGACTAATGGAGATAATGTACAAAAAATTGATGAAATAGAAATTGGAATAAGTTCACAAAACAAGGAAAGCAATACTAATGAAGCAGATATTAAGACAATAAAAGATTTTTTATCAGATGAATATGAAATTGATCAAAGCAATATAAAAATCATTTTTTAGGAGGTTGAGAGTAGATATGTTTGGGTTTGGAAAAAAAATAAAAGAGCTAAAAGAAAAAAATGAAAATCAAGATGCAAATAAAAAGATTGAAAACATAATATTTTTTATAATTTTGCTTATAATTGTCGTGGTTGTTATAAACAAAGTTTGGGGCAAAGATGAATCAAAAAATCCTGAAAGTATCAATGGAAAAGTTTTAGCTGAAACGTTTGATAAAAATGATGATACAGATAGTAGTAAAACTGAATATTATGGATTACAAAAAGAACTAGAAGAAATATTAAGTTCAATAAATGGTGTAGGAAAAGTAAAAGTTTTAATTAATTATTCAGAAACTAGTTCTTTAGTTGCGATGTATAATGAAACTGTTACTGAAAGCTCAACAGAAGAAAAAGATACCGAAGGTGGAACACGAAATATAACATCAACTGACACGCAAAAGGAAATTGCATATACTCAAGAGAGTGGAACTTCAAAGCCTATCACTGAAAAAGTCATAATGCCAACAATTGAAGGAGCTATTATAACAGCAGAAGGCGCTTCAAACGCAAATGTGAAAGCTGATATTATATCAGCAGTTGAGGCAATAACAGGGCTTGCAACACATAAAATTCAAGTTTTTCAAATGAAGGAAATATAATAATTTTTCAAAATAGACATTTTGTACCAGAGAGCAAAAAAAGTGCGTCGACTTAGACAGAATGTTAAAAATAAAAAATAGACATTTTGTACCAGAGAGCAGAAAAAGTGCGTCACTGAGACAAAATGTTAAAAATAAAAAAATACACGTATGGGAGGAATGAAAATGAAAAAATTTCAAAAAAATCAAATTGTTATTTATGTAATAGCTTTAATGCTAGTTGCAGCTGGTTATTTAAACTACATGGACAGAAATGTAAAAGAGGTAAGTTCGTTAGCAGATAATCAAAGAAATACTGAAAATATTGGAGAAGCGACCTTAGTAAATAGTAATGAAACAATTAAGAATACAAATGCAAATGCAAATGCAAGTGCAAGTGAAAGTACAAACACAAGTACAAATGCTAACATGAACACAAATACAAATACAAATACAAATTCAAATTCAAGCACAAATGCAAATACAAATCTAAACAATACAACGGAAACCAATTCAGAAAGCGATATAGGTGATGCAATTGCAACAAGTATTGAGTCTAAAGAAAGTGTAGAAAACTCAAACAGTTCAGATAACATCAAAGAAACTGCAAATCAAAATAAAAACTCACAAAATAATGTATCTAAAAAAGAAGAAACAAGCGACGAATACTTTATAAATTCAAAACTTGAAAGAGATAAAATGTATTCACAAATGTTAGAAACATATCAAAATATGCTTACAAACTCAAATGTTTCAGAAGAACAAAAATCAATAGCAACACAAGAAATAAAAAAGATTAATGACACTAAAAATTCAATAATGATTTGTGAAAATCTAATTTTAAATAAAAATTTTGAAAATGCCATTATTTTTGTGAATTCAGATAGCATAAATGTTGTAGTTAAATCACAAGAACTAAAAGCAGAAGAAGTTGCTCAAATTCAAAATATTTTAACCAGAGAGCTTAACTGCTCAATTGACCAAATACATATTTCACAAAAATAGAAAAATAAAAAAAATAATTTTTTACATAGAAAAATCATATCTCATCAAAACAGCATTTTCAGTATTATTATAATAATTTTTACGTAATCCATATCGACTAAACCCAAATTTTTCATACAAATGAATTGCAGGAGAATTTGACTCTTTAACCTCAAGAAACAAAGATTTAACACCATTTTCTCGTGCAAGATTAATTAAATTGGCTAACAACAAAGAGCCAATTTTTTTATTTCTATAATTTTTCTTAACCACAATGTTGCTGATATCTGCTTCATCAAGAACCACAATTATTCCTGCAAAACCAATAATTTCATCATTGTATTTAGCCACAATGTATTTTGAGGTAGCACTACATAGTTCTTGCTTTAAGATGTTATAATTCCAAAAATCATCAAAGTCTGTAGTAAGTATGTTAGATATTTTTTCTAAATCATCAAGTTCCATTTTTAAAATTTCAATATTTTTTTCTTCCAAAGTAATTCCTCCAATTAATAAATAATAAAATTTTTAATTTGAAAATTATATTGATATTTTAGCATATAAAGTTATTTTTTTCAAACAAATAATTAATAATTGTACAAAACAAGTTATTGAAATAAATGTAAAAATAAAGTATAATAATTTAATCATAAAATTTTTTTTAGAAGAACATGTAAAATACTATCACATAAATGTAGGAGAAAAAAACATGGAACAAAAAGAAAAAAGTTTAATAGAAATGTTAGGTGAATTTGTTATTGTTGAAAATATTAGAGAGTCTGAAATAAAAAATATATTGTATGGAGAAATCAATTTGAACAATAGAAAAATAAAGACTTATGTAATTGGAAATAATTTAACCGTTGAACAAAGGAAAATTGAAGGAAAAATAGTAAGTTTAATTGAATTAAATAAAAATGAGGAAGAAAGGTTTGTTGTATATAATAATTATAATAATGAAGAATTATGGAATTTATACGCAGAAATAACAGGAACTTTTCGTGATGTTGAAGAGTTGAAAAATTCTAAAATTAAATGCTTATATGAAAAATCATCAGGAGCAATTATTTATAAAATAACAAATTGCGAACCATATTTTTTAGTAATATATAGCAAAAAGAATTTTTCTGGTTTCCCAAAGGGACATGTAGAAATTGGAGAAACAGAAGAGGATGCAGCTAAAAGAGAAATACAAGAAGAAGTTGGGATTAATATAGAATTAAAACCGGATTTTAAAAGTTCTATAACTTACAACGTTTATGATACACCGATACAAAAAAAGGTTGTATTCTTTTTGGCCGAAGTTCAAGAAGATACAGAAATTAATATAAATCCAAATGAAATAAGCAAATTCGATATAGTAAACTATAATCAAGCTAAAGAAATATTAAATGATGAGTTGATGGGGATATTGAATAAAGCAAAAAAATATATAGAAAAAAATTAGAATTTCAAATAAAACAATTCACATAAAAATCACATTATAAATTTTGACAAATGTAAAAATAAGTAATATAATACGTAAGAAACGCAAAAAAGCACAAATCCAAAAAAGACTTGTGCTTTTTAGAAAGGGAAGGAAAATAAACATGATAAAATTATTAAAAAATCTAAAAGGAAAACAAATAGTATTAATCTTAATTGCATTAATGCTAATAATTTTACAAGTATGGATAGAGCTAAAAATGCCAGACTACATGTCACAAATAACAAAGCTTGTACAGACTGAAGGAAGTGAAATATCAGAAATCCTAAAAAACGGAGGATACATGCTTGCATGTGCATTAGGAAGTTTATTTGCAGCAATAGTAACAGGATATTTGGTAGCAAACATATCATCAAGTTTTTCAATGACAATCAGGAAAAAGTTATTTAGCAAAGTAGAGGATCTATCAATGCAAGAAGTAAAGAAATTTTCAACAAGCAGTTTAATTACAAGAACAACAAACGACATAACACAAATACAAATGTTAATGGCAATGGGATTACAATTAATGATAAAAGCGCCAATTACAGCTATATGGGCAATAACGAAAATATTAAATAAAAGTTGGCAATGGAGTGCAATTACAGGGGTAGCTGTTGCAATTTTATTATCAGTAGTTGCAGTTTTAATGATAATTGTAATGCCAAAATTTAAAAGAGTGCAAAAATTAATAGACAACATAAATGGTGTAACACGTGAAAATCTTACAGGAATAAGGGTTGTAAGAGCTTTTAATGCTGAAAAATATCAAGAAAACAAATTCGAAAATGTAAATGAAAGACTAACAAAGCAGCAAACATTCAATCAAAAAGCATTTTCTATAATGCAACCAACAATGCAACTTGTAATGCATGGATTAACGCTAGGAATCTACTTTGTTGGAGCATATTTAATAAAAGATGCAATAATGCCTGATAAAATATCATTATTTGGAGATATGATTGTATTTAGTTCATATTCAATGCAAGTAATCATGTCATTTTTAATGCTTGCAATGATATTTATGATGTATCCACGTGCGGAAGTTTCAGCCAAACGTATAAATGAAGTATTAGATACTGATATAACAATAAAAGATGGAAAAAGAGATGCAGATGCAACAAATGAAAGAGGAACAGTAGAATTTAAAAACGTATCATTCAAATATCCAGATGCGGAAGACTATCTATTAAAAGATATTACATTTAAAGCAAATAAAGGCGAAACAGTAGCATTTATAGGCTCAACAGGAAGTGGAAAATCTACGTTAATCAACTTAGTACCAAGATTTTATGATGCAACAGAAGGAGAAGTTTTAGTTGACGGAGTAAATGTAAAAGAATATAAACAAGAATTTTTACATAATAAAATAGGATATGTACCACAAAAAGCAGTAATGTTTAATGGAACAGTAAAAACAAATATAGCATATGGAGATAATGGTCAAGGAGAAATTTTAGAAAGCAAAATAAAAGAAGCGATAGAAGTAGCACAAGCAAAAGACTTTGTCGAAAAAATGGAAAATGGTTATGATGCACATATGGCATCAGGAGGAACAAATGTATCCGGAGGTCAAAAACAAAGATTATCAATTGCAAGGGCGATAGCAAGAAATCCTGAAATATACATTTTTGATGATAGTTTTTCAGCACTAGATTATAAAACAGATGCAGTACTTAGAAAAGAATTGAAAAAATACACAGGAGAAAGTACAAGTTTAATTGTTGCTCAAAGAATAGGAACAATTATGAATGCAGACAAAATCATAGTATTAGACGAAGGGAAAGTAGTAGGAGAGGGAACACATAAAGAACTACTAAATACATGTGAAGTATACAAACAAATCGCTTTATCTCAATTATCAAAGGAGGAATTAGAAAATGGCTAGTATTGAAACAAGAACTCCTAAAAGAATGCCAGGAGGACCTGGAATGGGAAGAGGTATGGGTCGTGGACCTGCTGAAAAAGCAAAAGATTTTAAAGGCGCAATAACAAGATTAGTAAAAGAATTAGGTAAGTTTAAAATTTTGATAACAATTGCTTTAATATTAGCAATAGTATCTGCAATACTTACAATACTTGCTCCTGATAGATTATCTGTATTAACAGACCAAATAGCAGAAGGTTTAGTAAAACCAATGGATATGGAAAAAATCAAAAGTATAGCATTATTTTTATTAATACTATATGCTTGTAGTTCGCTTTTTAACTTTATTCAATCAGTTACAATGACTGATGTTGCAAACAAATTTGCACGTAGTTTACGTAGCAGAATATCTAAGAAGATAAGCACGTTGCCCCTAATATATTTTGACAGACATCAAGCAGGAGACACACTTTCAAGAGTAACAAACGATGTAGACACAATCGCACAAACAATGAACCAATCTCTTGGATCACTTGTAAGCAGTATAACGCTATTTTTAGGAACAATAGTGATGATGTTTTATACAAACTGGATATTAGCACTAACTGCAATTTTTTCAAGTTTGATTGGATTTATAGGAATGTTTGGAATATTAAAAAATTCTCAAAAATACTTTATTGCAAGACAAGTAGAACTTGGAAATTTAAATGGACACATAGAAGAAATATATTCAGGATTAAATGTTGTAAAAGTATACAATGGAAGAAAAGAAGCAGACCTACAATTTGACGAATTAAATAAAAAGGTATATGAAGCAAATAGAAAAAGTCAATTTCTATCAGGATTAATGCAACCACTTATGGGATTTATAGGAAACTTTGGATATGTTGCAGTATGTATAGTTGGAGCAATACTTACAATGAAAGGAATTATAAGCTTTGGAGTTATAGTTGCATTTATGACATATGTAAGACTATTTACAAACCCATTATCACAAATAGCACAAGCAATGACATCACTTCAATCAACTGCAGCAGCTAGTGAAAGAGTTTTTGAATTCTTAGATGAAGAAGAAATGAAAGAACAAAAAGATATCAAAAAAGAACTAAAAAAAGAAAATGTAAAAGGAAAAATAGAATTCCAAAATGTAGTATTCCAATATGATAACAATGATAAACCAACAATCAAAAACTTTACAGCAACAGCTGAACCTGGTCAAAAGGTAGCAATTGTTGGACCAACAGGAGCTGGAAAAACTACAATGGTAAATCTTTTGATGAAATTTTATGACATTACAGGTGGAGATATAAAAATAGACGGAGTATCTACCAAAGAATTAACAAGAGAAAACATACATGATTTATTCACAATGGTTTTACAAGATACATGGCTTTTTGAAGGAACCGTAAAAGAAAACATAGCATATAACAGAGAAAATGTTCCAGATGAACAAATAAGAGAAGTGTGCAAAGAAGTAGGATTAGACCATTTTATAAAAGCTCTTCCAAAGGGATATGATACTATCCTTTCTGAAAATGATAGTATTTCAGCAGGACAAAGACAACTGTTAACTATAGCAAGAGCAATGATAGATAATTCTCCATTCCTAATTTTAGATGAAGCTACATCAAATGTTGATACAAGAACTGAAGAACTAGTTCAAGAAGCTATGGATAAATTAGCTAAAGGAAAAACATCATTTATAATTGCACATAGATTATCAACAATTAGAAATGCAGATTTAATTTTAGTTGTAAAAGATGGAAATATTGTTGAACAAGGAAATCATGAAGAATTAATGAGGCTTAATGGTGCATATGCAGAGCTTTATAATTCACAATTTGAGCTGTAAAACATAAAGATAAGAATATTGACAATAAAAAGTATTAATGTTAAAATATTCGTCGTGTAAAAATGAAAAAAGAAGGAGAAAAACAATGAGTTTAGTATTAGAAAATGTATCAAAATCATTTGTAGGAAAAAAAGCAGTAGACAATATCTCATTTTCACTAGAAAAACCAGGAGTATTTGGATTACTTGGAACAAATGGAGCAGGAAAAACAACAACAATAAGAATGATTTTAGGAATATTAAAAAAAGATGAAGGAAAAATTACTTGGAGTGGTAAAGAAGTAGATAGAAAAAATGTAAACTTTGGATATTTACCAGAAGAAAGAGGAGTATATCCAAAAACAAAAATATTTGACCAATTAATGTATTTTGCAAAATTAAAAGGAATGAAAAAACAAGAGGCGATTAACTCTATACAGACTTGGGCAAAAAAGCTAAAAGTAGAAGAATACATGCAAATGCCAGCTGAAAAATTATCAAAGGGAAATCAACAAAAAATACAATTTATGACAGCTGTAATACATAATCCAGAACTAATAATATTAGATGAACCATTTAGCGGACTTGACCCTGTAAATACTGAATTAATAAAAAATATAATAATCGAACTAATCACACAAGGAAAATACATAATAATGTCAGCCCACCAAATGGTAACCATAGAAGAATTTTGTAGTGATATTATAATATTAAGCAGAGGCAAAACTGTACTTAAAGGTAATTTAAAACAAATCAAAGAAAATTATCCAGCAAATAGAGTTGAAGTAAGTGCAAACCAAAACATTGAAAAATATATAGAAGAAGTTGGATTACAAATAGAAAATTCAAAAGACAATGATTACATTATAAAATTAGATGACGAGAAAAAAGCTCATAGCTTATTAAATAAACTAATTTCAGATGGTATACAAGTTAGTAAATTTGAAATTAAAAAGCCAACACTTAATGACATATTCATAGAAAAGGTAGGTGAGTAGAATGAAAGATATATTTACAGTAATGGAATTTACTATCAAAGAAATGGTAAAAAGAAAATCATTTATAATATCAACAATAATTATTTTGCTAGTTATAGTATTAGGATTTAATGTTCCTAACATAATAAACTCTCTAAAAGGAGAAGAAACAAAAGAAAAGATTGTAATAGTTGATAACGACAATATATTTGAAGGAAACTTAGATATTATAAAAAATACAATTACAGATTATGACGTAGAAATTGAAAACTACTCATTTGACCAAATAAAAGAAAAAATTGAAAATGATGGAATTGATTTTGCCTTAATCGTAGAAAAACAAGAAAACAATATAAAAGTAAGATACATAGTTGAAAATGCAAGTATGTATACAAAAGTACCACAAGATGTAATAAATAACATAAATTCAATATATACAGGAATGCAAATAAGTAAACTTGGATTAACAGAAGAACAATTAAACTCAATTACACCAAATTTTGACTTTTCAATTGAGCAAACAGAAGAAGAAGAGGCAAGTGGAAATATATTGGTAATGATGTTAATGTCAATCGTATTGTTTTACGCAATATACTTCTGTGCATACCAAGTATCAAGCTCAATTACAACAGAAAAAACTTCAAAAATAATGGAAACACTTGTAACATCTACAAAACCAAGAACAATTGTAATTGGAAAAACATTAGGAATCGGTATAGTTGGACTATTACAATTAATACTAATTGTAGCAACAGCTTTAATTTGTGCAAATGCGTTTTTAGAAAAAGAATTGTTGGAGGCTGCACTAGACATGTCTAATATAACACCATACCTAGGATTTATTACAATAATTTACTTTATACTAGGATATTTTGCATATGCTTTATTATATGCTTTAACAGGTTCAACAGTAAGCAAACCAGAAGATGTACAATCTGCAAACACACCAGTTGCAATACTTGCAGTAATCGGATTTTATCTATCATATTTTACAATGATGAACCCAACAAGCGATTTAAACCAATTTGCATCTATGCTTCCAATATCATCACCATTTTGCATGCCTTTTAGAATTATGATGGGACTTGCAAGTGGAAAAGATGTTGCAATTTCAATAGCAATCTTGTTTGTAACAATTTTAATAATTGCAAAAGTTGCAATTAAAGTATACTCAAGTGCTATTTTAAATTACGGTTCAAAAATGAACATGAAAGATATAGTAAATATTTTTAAAACTAAATAATTTTTATAAAAAACATTTTGTATAAGCTTATTTGATTTTAAGCTGAAACAAAATGTTTTTTTAAAATATTATCATATTGTACAATCTTATAGAAATAAATATTAAATATAAAAAATAAAAAGGGGAGTAGCTTTTTAAACTAGATTAGCACTTCGAATTTTAAAGGAAAGGAATGATATTAACCATGAAAATTATATCAATAGAAAAGAAAAGCATTTTAAAATTTATGATAATAGTAACTTTTGTCTTTTCAGTATTTAAAGTATCAACATCATTTGGTATGCAACATTATTATAATGTAGATTTTTCAACTGGATTAGTTACAGCATCACAACTAAATGTAAGAAGTGGACCTGGAACACAATATAAAGTTATTGCAACTGTTAATAAAAATGAATACATACGTGTATTTGCAGGAGTAGGCGATTGGTATATAGTTCAAGTAGAAGGAGACTTTGTAGGAGCAGTAAGTAAAAAATATGTTAAAGCAATTTATCCAAATTCATCAGGCTCAAGCTCAAGTTCGGGCTCAAATAGTAATTCAGGAGGAAGTTCATCATCAAATACAGGAAGTAACCAAACATCTACAATGAATGCAGACGAGAAAGAAGTTTTTGAATTAATAAATAAACAAAGAACAAACAATGGACTATCTGCATTGCAAGTAGACAGTGAAGTACAAAGAGTTGCAAGAATAAAAGCAGAAGACATGGTAGCTAATAACTATTTTTCACACACTTCACCAACATATGGATCACCATTTGATATGTTAAGTAGTTTTAAAGTATCATATAGAACAGCAGGAGAAAACATTGCAGGAAATTCAAGTAATAGTGGAGCAGTAACTGCATGGATGAATTCATCAGGACATAAGGCTAATATATTAAATAGTAATTTTAAATATACAGGGATAGGAGTAGTAAGTAGTAATAAGTACGGAAAGATTTATGTGCAAATGTTTATAGGAAAATAAGCAGATAAATATTGATATTAAACAAAAAATCTGATATACTAGAACAGTAAAATTTAGAGAAAATATAGTTATAAAAAATAAGCACAAGGAAAGGAAGTAAAAAAACAAAATGTATCTAATAGCAGGATTGGGAAATCCAGAAAACGAGTATTCAGGAACAAGGCACAATATGGGATTTGATACAATAAACAGGATATCAGAAGAATATAAAATAAAGGTTGAAAAGAAAAAGTTTAGCGCATTATACGAAAAAGCAAATATAGAAGGAGAAGAAAGAATTCTATTAAAGCCACAAACATACATGAACCTAAGTGGAAATAGCATTAGAGAATGCGCTAACTTTTATAAAATAAAACCAGAAAATATAATAATAATATATGATGATAAAGATTTAGAGCCAGGAAAAATAAGAATCAGAAAAAAAGGAAGTGCTGGAGGACATAACGGAGTAAAATCAGTTATAGAAAATTTAGGCACACAAGAAATTTCAAGAATAAGAGTAGGAATTGGAAAGCCACAGCAAAATAGTGATATGATAAACTATGTAATAGGAAAAGTGCCAAAAGAAGAACAAGAAAAATTACAACAAGGAGTAGAAAAAGCAAAAGAAGCAACAATAGAAATTTTAAAAAACGGAATAGATAAAGCTATGAACAAATTTAACAAGTAAAAAGGAAAAAA
>JAFTFU010000050.1 GCA_017458285.1 Clostridia bacterium
CCTGTCATCGCCTTCATTGCAGAGCCCTGCAATGTCCAAGTCCTGAAGGCATCAGCGTTCGCTTGTGTGGCTTGCCCGACCCGGGCAGCAGAAGGAAGGTATCCGGTGTGCTGTGTATTCTGTTGTCAAAGTACAACAGGGATAAGAAATACCCCTCACTTTCCATGCCGAAAAGTAAGGGGGCTGAGCGGAATTTTTTTGATTTTTTATAATTTTTCACAAAAATAACAACTTATCGTAAAAACAGGCACTTTCGGTTGTGTGATATGCACAACCGAAAGTGCCTGTTTGAGTATAAACTATTTTTCATCCCCAAATATTTGTAATTGGTGATTTTTCAACAGTATATCATCTATCCCTGTAACTTTGATAAAAAGCGAGACATAACAGGTTTCTTGTTACTCTCGCTTGGGTTATTAATGCAGGATAATATACAGTTATTAGTTCTTTTTCATTATTGATGATTATAGGGGGAAGTAAAAATGCAAAATGAATTAACTAATTATCGAAAATTGATTCCATCATATTTTGATGATGAATATAATGCAGTTACAGAAGAACTTATTTCACATATGAAAAATAAAGAATATTTTCTCCATGATCGCCAAATTATATATCAAAATACCAGTATAGAAGTTAATTATTCTACTAAGAATCTAAATCAAGCTTATTTTATTAATTGCATTTTTCGCAATTGTAATTTTGAAAGTGCCTCTTTTGTTAATTCAAAGTTCATTAAATGTAAATTTATATCATGTAATTTAAAGTCGGTTAATTTCCACGGTAGTTTGTTTGAAGAAGTGTATTTTGATAATAAAACTGAAATGTTGTCCACAAAGTGTGGAAAATGCCAATTTTTTAATAGTGTTTTTGATAGTGAGATACTTGATTCCGTTATATTTGATGATACAACATTTTATAATTGTGCATTTAATAACTCTACATGGTATGCTGTAAGTGTTGACTTATGTTTATTTAAAAATACCAATTTTAAACAAATTAAATTTAGAAATATGAATTTGGAATTTTCCATATTTGATAATATTCATATGAACAATATGAAATTACCATTTCCAACTATACCTTACATTTATGGTGCATTCCATTACCTTCAATCGACTAATGATAATATAAGAGTAACTTCTCAACTCAATATTAAAAATGGAATTAGTAAAGAAGAGTATCTATCATTGCTTGATAAATTAGAGATATATTATGCATACTCAAATAATTACTTTCCATTAGCTAATATATATCTTGCCAAAAAAGATGTTGAAAAATGTAAGTCCGCTGTTATTGTAGGTATGGAAAAAGCGATAATAAAAAAAGATTTAAGATCAATAGAAGATTTAGCAAGATTTATTAGTTTAAATTCATTGTTTAAAATATCAGAGAGGTATGAATTACTAAGTTATATTTTATCAAAATTGTCATATGACCAATCATCCATAGAAACAACTAATAGAGTGAACCAGTGTATAAACAATTTACGTACTTTGTTTTTTAAACCTGTTAATAAATGTAGCAGTTTTCATTTATCAGTAAAAACAAACATAAACAAAAATGATCAACAAGTTGCTTTTTTTATAGGGGTACTTGAAAAAATCATTAATAGTATTAATTGCTCAAAACAATATAATATCGAAATAAAACATAACTCTCCATATGAATTTTTTATTAACCTATTTTCGGATTATGAATCTGTATGTGGTATATTAGGCGCTTTAATCTTAACACTTAAAGGTACTGATATAGTAATAAATAAAGTAATTAATTATATAAACTCAATACAATCAATCAAAAATCAAAGTCTTGAAAATCAAAAATTAAAACAAGAAATTGAATTAAATGAAATAGAGAAACAACAAAAGAATTATGATTTAAAAGAGTGTAAAGAAAAAGCTTTGAAAAATAATATAGATATTGATAAAAAAAATATCACTGTTGGAGATATTTCATATGTAATTATTAGTGAGGATGAAGAAAACGTAATAATTCAACCATCCAATGTTTTACATTGATAAATACCACGATATAAGTAAGTATCTTTTAAAACCTCACAGGTGTTTTCTAAACCATCAAAGTATATTTTTACTAAATTATTATTATGATTTTTTTTTATTATATCTTGTAATTCATTTGCTGATAAATGAGATTTGCTTTTTGTAACATTACTTGCATAACCTATCTTTAAATTTCTAATTGTTTCACAAGGAAGTGTTTTTTCATCATCAAAACACTCTGTATTTAATTCAAATAATGAGGGAAGTCCTTTATTCTTAAGAGCTTTATTAATCAAAAAAGTTGACCCTAAATATCGAGTGTTAACTTCAATAAAAAATGTCCCTCCCTTGTGTAGTATGAAATCTAAACCACAAATTCCTTTGTAACCTAACTTTTGTAACCTATATCCTATAGAGATTGCTTTAATAAATAATTCATGTTCAATATTTTTATTGAATCCTAATATATTTGGATAACTTGTTCCCTTATAAAGCAGTTTATTATCATATATCTCGGAAGTTTGTATTCCAAAAGGAAAAACAGCAATGTTGTTTTTTCCAATTAACATATGACAACATACAGAAGTTTTAGGAGAATAATATGGTGATACTAAATATAAAGATTCATCTTTTAATTCTTCTAAAACTTCATTCTCAGAAAAATATGTTAATAAATATGTACCTTCACCACCACCTGAAATATCTTTTTGAATTATAAATTCTGAATACCCACAGAATATTGTCGTTAAATTGCTAATACTACATTCACTTTTTGATAAAAGTGAATAAGCAGGAACAGAGATAGAATTACTCAACCATTGTCTAACAAAAGTTTTGCTTGTAATCCATTTTAATATCTCATATTCATTTATATTAACGAAATAAT
Organism: Clostridia bacterium; assembly: GCA_017458285.1. Lineage (GTDB taxonomy): Bacteria > Bacillota > Clostridia > TANB77 > CAG-508 > CAG-269. The sequence continues at coordinate 2,890 of JAFTFU010000050.1, forward strand.
TTACTAACTCTGGTTTATCTTTTAAAATTCTGTGTGCGAATATTGGATTATAAAAATGAAATTGCACCTTAGAATAATTATGAATTATATGCTCAATTTTTTTTATGACATAATTTTTAAAATCTGAAGTATACCTATTTGGTATTCGAATATCAGTTGAAAACGCATTATTACTACAAGTATTACTTCCATAAAAAGTAATTGATTCATTAAAAATATTATATGTTAATATTTCTGATTCTCTATTACCAATCCATACTTTATACATAAATAACACGTCCTTTTATCTACTAATTAAATATAACTGTATATTATCCTGCATTAATTTATATGATACCACATTGTAGCAGAAAATTCAACATATTTTTCTCTAAATATATGATTTTATTCCACTACCAAGTGTTTTATATTCAGCTGTATAATAAAACTTCCATATTATATAGCATTTCACATAAAAATAGTCCATAATAAAATGTATCAAAACAAAGGAGAGTTTCATAACATGAATAATAATATTTTGCTTAATAAAATGATAGAAAACTACTTGTTCTTCTGCAGAGCCGGAAAGAATC
>JAFTFU010000051.1 GCA_017458285.1 Clostridia bacterium
TAATTGAATTTCTCTTGATAATCTATCGAGCTTTACTTCAGCAGGCAACGCTTTATCATAAAAGTAGTTTAGAGAACTTGTTAAATCAACAAACCCCTCATCAATCGAATACCAAAATATATCTTCAGGAGATGCAAAATTTTGAATAGCATGTTGAATTTCAATGTTTTTCTCAATGTATTTTGACATTCTCGGAGGTACAATTTCTGTTCTCTTTGCCCAAGACTCTATAAATGCTACCTCACTTTTTGAGGGGGGATTAACTTTATTTAGCCAATCACGTGGAGCTGTACGATAATAATTTTGATAGTTGAATTTTCGATTGTTGGTATAAAAGGGTAGGTCTCTACTTCGACCAACATTATTTTTACCAAATACTTTTTTAAAGGTAGGCGAGCTTGCAAGTATCAACCCTGCTGAGTTATCTGCACCACTCATGACACATAGTGATGTAGACAAAGGATTTAACCCCCTTTCAACACATTCTACACTTGCATAGAATGATTTCATGTCAATAAAAGCAATCGCCCTTCGTTGTTCTTTTGAGTAGTCAATTAAAGGGTCAATTTTAATCATATAGACACCTCTTTGTAAATAGTGTTAGTTAAATTAACTAACACTATTCTAGCACTTTTCAAAATGATGTCAAATATTTACTCAAATTTTAAAAAAGAAAAAATAGGCGAAGCCTATCTTTATTTATCTTATATATATTTGTCTTTTGTTCTTTTGCGTACAGATAAAGCCAGTAATAATGTACGTTGACAGTTGTATATAGCCACAAAAAACTATGTATATAGCCACAAAAAACTATGTATATAGCCACAAAAAACTATGTATATAGCCACAAAAATACTCTACAAGTGGCTATTTTTATGATATAATAAAAGCATAGAGAATTAGATTTAGTCAACCTTTTCTCTATGCCCATTCAAAACACGCAAAGGAACGTATTTCTAATGTCAATTATAACAGAAAACAATCACTTACAAAAGAAGGCAGCCTTTATGAACGAATTTCCAAAGAGAAAAGTAGTAGAGCATAACGATCTTATTTCTAGTGTTGCAAAAATGGATAAAGTACCACTCAAAATTTTTGAGTTGGCAGTATCTTGTATAGATACCGATAATCCTCCAAAAGATAATATTGTTTTTTTGTCCAAAAGGGAACTTTTTGCTTTTTTTGATGTATCAGATAGCAATAAACATAGTCGTTTTAGAGAAGCGATTGAAAAAATGCAAAAAACCGCTTACTTTGAGATAAAAGAGGTTAAAGATAAAGGGTATAAGATGAAAAGCATTGTTCCAATTCCAATGGTGGAATGGAATAGTTATAATAACGAAGTGAAAATTAGATTTGATATTGATATTATGCCTTATTTAATTGAATTAAAGCAGAACTTCACACAATACGCTTTGACTGATGTAATGGAACTAAATAGTAAATATAGCATTATTATTTATAAGTGGTTGTGTATGCACTTTAATCAATACGAACATTATCAAAATAAAGGTGGTAGGAGACATAATCAATTAGAAGAATACCGAAATCCCTCTATTCCAATGAATGAGTTGAGAGTTTTAACAGACACTGTCACAGAATATAAAAGGTTTACACATTTTGAAACTAGAATTTTAAAAACAGCAATTCAAGAAATTAACGAACATACACATTATAATGTTACTTATGAAAAAATAAAGATAGGGCGAACTATTGACAGCATACAGTTCCATATAACGAAGAAAGAACAACCACAAGAATTAAATGGAGAATACAAGATAAGAGAACAAGATCCTGCATACTTGCAAGGGAAGGCAGATAGGGAACTAAATCAACAGACATTATTTGCTGAAGCAATGCAAAGTAAATACACTATGGAACTGATTACGAGTACATTACTTTCCCCAGTAGAAATGACCGACATTACTTTAATGGCTAATCTTCAACAAGAAGTATACCCCCTATATAAAGAGTTAGAAGAAATAGTAGGTCTCAAAGGTGTCAGAAAGCATCTGGAATACGTTTCAAACAAGAAATTGGACTATTCTAAGCCAAATCTAGTTAAGTATCTTAAAACGGCTGTAATGCGCTATATTGATAGTGGTGATATACTGCAACCTGAAGAAGATAAAACAAAGTATACTAAAACAAAAGGGAAAGTTGAAGCTGTCAATGGAAATAAAATTCCTGACCATAGATATAAACCTGCATATGTGAATGAAACGACATCAGAAGAACAAAAGGAACTAGAGAGAATTAAAAAAGAACTGTCAGACTCAATGAAAAAGAAAGAAGTATAGCTTAAAAAAACGCCAAAAGAAAATAATACGAAAAATAATATATTATTATTATTTTTCGTATTATTTTTATATTGTACTTACAATATATCCATGATATAATATAAATATATTGCGAATGTATTGTATTAATAATTTAGAACAGAGGAAAGATTATGAAAATTATCAGCTTTGCAGCTATTAAAGGTGGAGTAGGAAAAACAACATTAACATTCAATTATGGGGAGTGGCTTTCAAAACAAGGTAAAAATGTTTTGTTAATTGACTGTGACCACCAATGTAGTTTAAGTCAAACATATAATTTATTTACAACAGAGAATACTGTTTATAATATTTTTGAAGGTGGGGAAGTAGAAATTCATAATATTCATAATAATTTGGATATAATCCCATCTTCTCCGATGCTTGATGAGTTAGAAATTGAATTGAGTACAAAACATAATAAGGATTTACTTTTGATGATGTGGTTTCAAGATAATATCGATACAATAAGAAAATACGATTTTGTTTTAATTGATTGCCACCCTGATTTTTTAACTGTCACCAAAAATGCTATAGCAATCAGTCATTACATACTCAGTCCAATTGAACCTAGCCAATATGGATTTACATCAAAAAGTTTACTATTAGAAAGACTAGCAAACTTTAAAGATGAAGTGATTGATGTAAGATCAAGAGAAAGTTATATCACAGCACAGACATTATTTATAGGTAATAGGATACGACATAATACAAAATCATCTAAAGAGTTCTCACAAAAGATTTCAGAGGATGAAAGCGTAATAGCTTTAATTCCAGAAAAAGAACTTTTTAATCGATCAACCTTAGACGGAACTCCAATTGTTGAGATGCAGGAAGATAAAGAAATAAATATTAAAAATAAAACGTTTTTTAATGCGTTAGATAGTACATTCCAGAATATTACAAATACAATAGAAAAATAATGTAGATACAATATTTGCATAATGTTTATAGAAGAGAGGGAAATATAATGGCTTTTGATTTAGATACGGATAATATAAAAAAAGTGATGACTAAAAAGAAAAATAGTAATCTACCTGTTAATGAGACAAAAAATGAGAAACGGATAACTTGTTCTTATACTTTAGAACCATCTGTAAAAGAAGGATTAATTAAATTAGCTAGGAAGCAAGGGTACTCAAACACGTCTAAATTTTTAAACGATTTGCTGAAGCAGAATTTGAAAAACGAAAACATAATATAGAAACAATGCAATAACAATATATTCGTAATGCTAATATATTGTGTTTTTAATGTAGATATTAAATGAAATTGGAAGAAGTCCTTTTTGAAGTAACGTCAAATAATTTGATACAAATCAGAATCGAAGGAAAAATAAAATTATGGAATTTAAGTCACTACAGATTAAGAACTTTAGAAGTTTTGAAGATATAAGTCTTAACCTATCAAACAAAAATATTTTTTTCGGACTTAATGATGTCGGAAAAACAAATCTATTAACAGCTTTACGATTTGTTTTTGATAGAGATACTCGAAGAAACGATTTTATAGACTCGGACTATTTTGAGAAGAAAACAGATACCCCAATTGAAATTTTAGTTACTGTTGATATTAGTGATAATGGTTCTGTTGCAAAGTTTTAAATAAAGAATAAAATCCCTTACGGTATCTATGATTTAAGCTGGGATTCCCAATAATACCTTGATTTCAGTACAGACCGAAAACCCGAAGAGAGTGCCTTCTTTTCGGGTTTTCTTATATA
>JAFTFU010000052.1 GCA_017458285.1 Clostridia bacterium
AGATGTCAAGGACTAAAAGTATCAATACATGGTAGAAGTGGGAGTTATTTGTAGATGATTCCTGCTTTTTTTTTAAATAAAAAATAATAAATAAAAAAATTTTAACAAAGTCACTTACTTGTCACTTACGATGTAATATAATAAACACGAATTAGGAAAAAAGCCAAAATTTAGAGCAAATAACAATGTATGTTTTGGCAGAAGAAAGGAAGTAGAAAAATGGAAATATTAAAAGTCGAAAATTTAAGCAAAGTATATGGAAAAGGAAGCACAAAAGTAACAGCGTTAGAAAACGTATCATTTTCAGTAGAAAAAGGAGAATTTGTAGCAATAGTAGGAGCTAGTGGAAGTGGAAAATCAACATTACTACATCTAATAGGAGGAGTAGACAGACCAACAACAGGAAAAGTATATATAGACGGAAGAGACATATATAGTTTTAATGATGACGGATTAGCAATATTCAGAAGAAGACAAATAGGATTAATATACCAATTTTACAATTTAATACCAATACTTAATGTAGAAGAAAACATAACATTACCATTAAGATTAGACAATAGAGAAGTAAACCAAAAAAAATTAGATGAATTAATAAAAACATTAGGTTTAGAAAACAGAAGAACACACCTTCCAAACGAATTATCTGGAGGGCAGCAACAAAGAACATCAATTGCAAGAAGTTTAATTACAAATCCAGCAATAATTTTAGCAGATGAGCCAACAGGAAATTTAGATTCAAAAGCAAGTTATGAAATAGTAGAACTATTAAAAAAATCAAACAGAGATTACAAACAAACAATAATAATGATTACACACAACATGGAAATTGCAAAATGTGCTGATAGAATAATCAAAATAGAAGACGGAAAGATAGTAGGTGATGAATAATGGACTTATTAAAAAAATTCACAATAAAAAATTTAAAATTAAACAAAAAAAGAACAATAGTTACTATAATAGGAATAATATTGTCAGTTGCGTTAATTACTGCAGTAGCATCTATGTACGCAAGTGGAATCGCATCTTTAATAGACTATGAAACATATGAAAAAGGAAATTTTCATATAGCATACTATGAGGTGCCAGTAGAAGAAATTAATACGTTTGAAAATAACAGAGCTATAAAAAATATAAAAATAACTCAAGATATAGGATTTGCAAAATTAAAAGATTCGCAAAATGAGTATAAGCCATATACTTGTATAAAAGGATTCACAAAAACATCACTTGAAGAATTATCTGTAAAACTTGTAGAAGGAAGAATGCCAGAAAATGAAAATGAAATAATAATACCAACACATTTAAAAACTAATGGAAGAATCAATTTACAAGTAGGAGAAACAATTACATTAGAAGTAGGAACAAGAATTTCAGAAGGAAATGAGCTTACACAGCAAACAGAAGTCAACCATGATATTCCAGAAGAAATTACAAATACAACTACAAAGCAATATAAAATTGTAGGAATAATGGAAAGACCAGCAACAAATATTGAACCATATTCAGCACCAGGATATACATTTATAACATATTTAAATCCACAAAATATAACTGGAAAAGTTGACATTTATGCAAGTTATACAAAACAAGGACTAAAAGAAGAAAATAAAGTTACAGCTGGGTTATTAGGAGTTGACGAAAAAGCATGGGAACTATTTAATTCAGGAGATGTATTAGAAGAAAATTATGATAAATTAATTGAAGAAATAGATAACCTTACATCAAAACTAAAAGCAGTAAATCTTAAAGTTTCTGATATTGCGGAAATAATTGAAAATTGGACAAAAATTCCTGTAACAAAAATCACTGAAGCAGAAACACAAAAACTATTAAACTTAGAATCAAATCTTCACAAAAGAATTATTGGTCAATCAGAAGCTGTAAGTAGTGTTTCTCGTGCAATCAGAAGAAACCGTGCAGGATTAAAAAGCACAAAAAGACCACCATCATTTATATTTGTTGGACCTACAGGTGTTGGAAAAACAGAACTTGCTAAAGCACTAGCATATGAAATGTTTGGTAAAGAAGACGCAATAATCAGAATAGATATGTCTGAATATATGGAAAGTCATTCTACATCAAAATTAATCGGTGCTCCTCCTGGATATGTCGGCTATGACGATGCTGGTCAACTAACAGAAAGAGTTAAAAGAAAACCATATTCAATCGTTTTATTAGACGAAATAGAAAAAGCACATAGTGATGTTTTCAACATACTTCTTCAAGTATTAGATGATGGAAGACTAACAGATTCACATGGAAATCAAGTAAGCTTTGAAAACACAATCATAATTATGACATAAATGCAGGTTCAAACTTAAACATGAATTCAATTGGATTTGGGAAACCAAATGTTGACAAAGTAAAAATAGAAGATAGACTAAAAGATACATTTAAACCTGAATTTTTAAACAGAATAGATGAAATTGTCGTGTTTGAATCACTAAATAAAGAACAATTACTACAAATTGTTGATTTAATGCTTAAAGACACACAAAAGGCATTGTCAGATAAAAACATAAAATTAAATGTATCAAACTCTGCAAAAACCTTTTTAAT
>JAFTFU010000053.1 GCA_017458285.1 Clostridia bacterium
AATTCCACTTTAAATTTTAAATTTAGGTACTTTTTGATTTTTACATAATTTTACTATTTTCTTCAAAACTGGCATTTAGTCTTGGATTTGGAACTGGAATTTACTTTTGGAATTAAGCTTTTGTTTTAATTTTTAAAATAATAAACTGAGAGAACATGTTTTTTATCTTCACATTTTCTCTCAGTTCGTTTTTATTTCTTTATTATTTTTGCATCTGGGTGACAGTTATCTAGTATATCATCTTCATCATCATAGTAATCTGAAAATTTCCAATTTTCTCCAAGATAAATTGTCTTTAATTCATCACAACCTTTAAACATACTTTTCATGTTATATACATTACTTGTGTCAAAACCACTTAAATCTAAAGTTTCTAAGCTTTCACAATCTTCAAACATGTAACTCATATCTTTTACATTTTTGGTATCGAAACTACTCAAGTCTAAACTTGTTAAGCTTTCACAATTTTCAAACATACTACTCATGCCTTCTACCTTTCTTGTATCAAAACTGCTTAAGTTTACACTTGTTAAGCTTTCGCACCCTTCAAACATACTATCCATATCTTCTACATTACTTGTATCGAAACTTCTTAAGTCTAAAGTTTCTAAACTATCACTATTTTCAAACATACTGCTCATGTCTTCTACATTACTTGTATCAAAGCTACTTAAATCTAAATTTCTTAGACTATCGCAAAAGTAAAACATTTCATACATATCTTTAACATTTCTTGTATTAAAACTACTTAAATCTAAATTCGTTAAACTTCTACACTTTCTAAACATCTGCATCATACTTTGCACATTGCTTGTATTTATATTTTTAATATTAACTATATTAGTTAAATTTTCAAAATCTTTAAACCAAAAATCAGTTCTCGTAGGAGCAATATTGTCATAGATTATGACTTTTGATACTTTGCTAGCATATGTTATTGGTTCTCCATACTCATTTCTTCCAATTTCTTCTGACCAATAATTATCTTCTTCTTTTTGTTCTACCTTCCACTCTTTTTCTGGTGTTTTGTTTGAATACTCATAGTTTTCACTGTAATTTGTTGTACTACTTAATATTAGAACTGTTCCATTGTCAAATAATTTCGCATATACATCTGTTGGCTCTGTAGTTTCAGCTTCAAGTAATTGTTCATATTTTTTTAATATGTCTTCCTCTTCTTTTTTCCCTTTTTCTGTTTTCTCTTTTGACTCAACCGCTCTATTTATTATTCCATTTTCCCCTGTCAAAACATTTAACGTTACAGCAGCTAATATTATTAATACTATTACCGTTATTACTAGAGCTATAAGTGTTATGCCTTTATTCGTTTTTATTCTTTTCATCTGTTTTTCTCTCCTTTTATCTGTTAGTTTCTACTATAACCTTTGCTTAATTGTATTAGCCAAAGGTTTGTACAAAGTTCTTTTAACATATTGTCTCAATTTAGCCACTTGCGTCTACATTGAGACAATATTTATTTTTTATTCAGTTCTTAAAGCTTCAACCGGATCTTTTTTACTTGCCATTCTAGAAGGAATTAGTCCTGCAATCATAGTTAAAACAACACTAATAATAACTAAAGTAATGGCTCCGCCTATTGGTAATTGGCTTATGTTTGAAACTCCTGCAACAGCTTTAATAATAGCATTTATTGGGATATTTAAAAGTAACGTAATTACAATACCCAAAACACCTGCAGCTAAACCTACAATTAAAGTTTCGGCATTAAATACTCTTGAAATATCTTTTTTAGATGCCCCAATTGCTCTTAAAATACCAATTTCTTTTGTTCTTTCTAGTACAGAAATATATGTTATTATTCCAATCATTATACTTGAAACTACAAGTGAAATAGATACAAACGCAATTAATACATAACTTATCATATCAACAATTACAGTAACAGAATTCATTAGCATTCCTACTATATCATTGTAATTAATAACATTTGATTCGTTTCCATTGTCTTTTTGTTTTTGATTATAATCAGTAATTATTTTAGCTATTTCATCTTTTGACTCAAAATCTTTTGCATATAAATATATTGCAGCAGGTTTATCTAAATCAACAGAACCTAATTCAGTTAAAGTGCTCTCAAATGTTGAGTCTGCTTGTTCTTTATACTGAGTTATTATTTCAGCTAATTGTTCAGTAGTTAATGTTTGTAAAAACATTTTTTGTTCATTGCTTAAATCATCCATTTTAAAGTCATCATTATTAAATTCTAAACCTGTAATTACATTAACATTTTGGTTTTCTTTTTGTTCTTTTACAATTTCAGCTTCATTTATTTTATTTATTACATATTTTTCCAAATCTGCTGTGTATAAAATCCCTCCAGATAAACTTGAAGATACACTTGCGTCTTCACTTGGTTTTATAATTCCAACTACTTTTATTTCTTCGGCATTTTGTAATTTAGATTTTAAGTATTCTTCATCACTTTTTTTGTTAACCCATATATTGCCTTCTTTTTCGTAATAATCTGTATTTAATAATAGTTTAAATGTTAAACCAACTAAATCTTCGTAATTATAGCTTGTTTGAGTGCTTTCAACTTTTTCGCCATTTAGTACTTTTTTATACATTTCTTCTAGTTTATCTTGGTCTTTTAATCCTAACGCATATAAAACATAATCGCTAATTTGATTGTTTTCATCAACTAATAAAACAACTTCATTATAGTTTTCTGGCATTTTACCACTTACTACATCATACATTTTATCATTTAATTCTTTATTTTCGAATAATTTACTCCAAACATCACTCATTACAAACATTGTATTATTTCTTGAGTTTGATGACATTCCTAAACTTTCTAAAACTGTATTAGGGTTTACTTGAACTATTTTATCTTCAATGTTTGATTTATATAATTGCATATTTAAATCATATGAATAGCTTACTGCTGTTGTATAGTCTTTTATTTTGCTTTCGTCACTCTCTATATATTTTTTAAATAACTCTAAGTTATTTGTTTGAACATTACTGCTCATTAAAGATAATGTGTCTACAATCATATCATTTGAATAAATTTTATTAGCCTCATTATTTTGCTCTTTGTTTGTTTCTTCTTCAATGTGTTGTTCCATAAAAGAGGTTAAATCAACCGTTTCTTTTTCTATAGTAATTGGATATGACGTCAATGTTTCCTCTTGTACCCTATTTATATAGTTTTGAACACCGCTAGATAGTGATAATATCAGTGCGATACCAATTATTCCTATTGAACCTGCAAATGATGTTAAAATTGTTCTTCCTTTTTTTGTCATTAAATTGTTTAAGCTTAGTGACAATGCAGTAAAGAAAGACATATTAGTTTTCTTTGTATTTTCTATTTTTTTCTCTTCTTCTTCATTAACATTATCATATGGATTTGTATCATTTAATACATGACCATCTTTTACTTCTATAATTCTTGTTGAATATTCCTGTGCAAGTTCACCATTATGGGTAACCATAATAACTAATTTGTCTTTTGCAACTTCTTTTAGTAGTCCCATAATTTGTGTACTTGTTTCAGAATCTAGTGCACCTGTTGGTTCGTCTGCAAGTAGAATATCTGGATTGTTTATTAACGCTCTTGCAATTGCAACTCTTTGCATTTGACCACCTGATAGTTGGTTTGGCTTTTTGTTTATGTGTTTTCCTAACCCTACTTTTTCTAATGCTTCTTTTGCTCTTTTTCTTCTTTCTGTTTTTGATACCCCTGTAAGTGTTAAAGCAAGTTCAACATTTGATAGGATTGTTTGATGTGGTATTAGGTTATAACTTTGGAATACAAAGCCTATGCAGTGGTTTCGGTATGTATCCCAATCTCTGTCTTTATATTTTTTTGTGCTTTTTCCATTTATTATTAAGTCTCCAGATGTGTAATTATCTAGCCCTCCTATTATGTTTAAAAGAGTTGTTTTTCCACTTCCTGAAGGTCCTAAAATTGATACAAACTCATTTTTTCTAAAATTAATGCTTACTTCTTCTAATGCAACTTGTTTGTATTCTTCCATTTCATAAATCTTTGTGATTTTTTCTAATTTTAACATGTTTTTTCTCCTTCTAAAATATTAGCAGAGGCGTATCAAAATCTTTTTATAATAATCGCCTCTGCTTTTTAAGTCTCTTTAACGGTCTCTAACTATTATTCTACAATTGTTCCTTCTTTACTGTCTTTTACATTATATCCTTTTTCAATTAAGATATCTCTAATTTTATCAGATTCTGCCCAATTTTTTTCTTGTCTTGCAATATTTCTTTTATTAATTAATTCTATTACATCATCTGGTAATTTTTTATTTTGTTCAGGTACATAGTTTTTTAAATCAAATCCTAATACTTCATCAAATTTTTCAATTAATTTTGCGAACTTTTTAGATTTAATTGGATTTTTTACAATTTCCCATACAACACTCATTGCAATTGGCATATTTAAATCATCATTTATTGCTTCTAAAAATCTTTTTTCTAAATCTTCAATGATACTTGTATCTACGTCTTCTATTCCTTCTTTATGTTTTAGATATCCTTCTCTTAATCTTTCTAATGCGGTTTTAGCAGCTTCCATTGTTTCAAGAGTGAAGTTTATGCTACTTCTGTATGTAGAGTTAAAATTAAACATTCTATACACAAGTGGTTCAAATCCTTTTTCTTTTAGGTCTTCTAGAGTATAAAGATTATTTAAACTTTTTGACATTTTTCCACCATTTACTTGTAAAAAGTTTACATGCATCCAGTAGTTAGCAGGAATTTTTCCGCTAAATCCTTTGCTTTGTGCAATTTCATTTTCATGATGTATTGGAATGTGGTCAATTCCTCCAGTGTGTATGTCAAAATTATCTCCTAAATATTTATATCCCATTGCAGAGCACTCTAAGTGCCAACCTGGATAGCATTTTCCCCAAAATGTATCCCATTTCATGATGTGGTTTTCAGGTGCTTTTATCCATAACGCAAAGTCTGATATATTTTTCTTGCTTTCATCAAACTCTACTCTTGCTCCTGCTTTTTGTTCTTCTATGTTTCTATTTGATAATACCCCATATTTATCAAGCTTTGATGTGTCAAAATATATTGTATTCTCAGTTTCGTATGTATATCCATTTTCTATGATTTTTTTAACGTATTCTTCCATTACATCAATATGTTCAGTTGCTCTTGCTATTATTTCTGGTTTATCAATATTTAATTTATCTAAATCTTTTAAAAATTCGTTCATGTAAAAATTTGCTATTTCAAATGGATCTTTGTTTTCTCTTCTAGCTGCTTTTAGCATTTTGTCTTCACCTTCGTCAGCATCTGATACCAAGTGCCCAACATCTGTTATATTCATTACATGTTTTAATTTGTATCCATTGTATTTTAATACTCTTCTTAGTGTGTCCATGAATAAATATGCTCTTAGATTTCCTATGTGTGCATAATAATACACTGTTGGACCACATGTATACATTCTCACTTCGTTTTCATCTATCGGTTTAAATTCTTCTTTTTGCCTTGTTAATGTGTTGTATATTTTCATTTTGATTCCTCCCATCAATTTTTATGTTCAACGGTAAATAAAGTCTAACTTTTTTACTTAATGATCTTTCCTCCACCTAATACAATATCATCAACATAAAATACTGCTGACTGTCCTGGAGTTATTGATTTTTGTGGCTCATTAAAAGTTACTTTTATTTTGTTTCCTTCTTGAATTATTTTTGCCTTTGCCATTTTACTTGAATATCTTGTTTTTACATCTACTTCCATTGGCTTATTTATTTGGTCTACTAATAGTAAATTTATGTCTGTAACTTCAATTTCTTTTTCGTATAATTCTTTTTCTTCTCCTACTATTAATTCATTTTTTGTAGGATTAAATCCTATTACAAATAGTGGGCAAGAGTAAGATATTCCAAGTCCTTTTCTTTGACCTATGGTGTAATTGTATAGCCCTTTATGTTTTCCTAAAATTTCTCCGTTTGTTCTTACAATTTTTCCTATTTTAGGTTTTATATCTGAATTGTTTTCTAAGAATTTTTTGTAATTTCCGTCTGGTACAAAACATATATCTTCACTATCTGGTTTGTTTGCGACTTTTAAGTTGTTTTGTCTTGCGATTTCTCTTATTTGTTCCTTGCTTTCAAAATCGCCAAGCGGAAATATTACGTGCTCTATTAATTCTTTTGGGATATTCCATAATACATAGCTTTGGTCTTTTGCTCCTGCTTTTGATTTTTTTAGTACCCACCTACCATATTTTTCGCTATATTCTGTTTTAGCATAATGACCTGTTGCAATATAATTACAGTCTAACTTTTGAGCTCTTTCATACATGATTCCAAATTTCATGTACTTATTACATTCTATGCATGGATTTGGTGTTTTGCAATTGGCATAACAATTTATGAAATCTTCTATTACTTTTTCTCTAAATTCTTCTTTACAATTATATATAAAGTGTGGTATTCCTATTCCATTACATACATTTTTTGCATCCATGTAAGTATTAGTGTCACAGCAACTACTTCCTGCAAATAATTCTAATGTCATTCCTATTGGTTCATATCCTTTTTGTTTTAATAGTAAGGCTGAAACTGAACTGTCTACACCTCCACTCATTCCAAGTAGCACTCTTTTATTTTCCATTTTATTTTCTTTCCTTTCTCGAGGATCATTTCTTGTTTAAAACGCTTTGTTTTGTTGTCATTCTTAATTTACTATTAGTTGGTATACATCAATCGTCCGCGTCAGTGATAATTATAATAAAAATAATTTGGTGGTACCGGAACAGGGGCGTATCAAATTATTTTTATTATAATTATCACGATTAAACAGGACGAACTAATTTAAACTTATTTTTTACTTATCATGTTTTCAACTGTATGCCATGCAAGTAGTGCACATTTTACTCTTGCTGGCATGTTAGATACATTTTTAAATGCTATTGCATCTTCTAACTTTCTTAATTCTTCTTCATCAGTTGTTTCTCTTTTTATCATTTCTATAAATGTTTTTATTATTTCTTTTGCTTGTTCTATTGTTTTTCCTTTTAATGTATCTATCATTATAGATGTTGATGCTTGTGATATTGCACATCCATGTCCTGAAAACGCCATGTCTTCTATGACATTTTCTTTTAGTTTTAATTCTAATGTTATTTCGTCTCCACAATTTGGATTGTGACCTTTTTCTTCAAAATCAGCATTTTCTAATTTTTTCTTGTTGTATGAATTCATACTGTGTTCCATTATAAGCTCATTGTATACATCATTTAAGTCTTCCATTCGATTTTTTCACCTTTCTTTATGTTTTAAATTGACATTTTTGTTTTTTATTTCTCTATATATTTTTTAAACATCTCATATGACTTATTCAAAGCTGCAACTAATTTATCAACATCTTCCTTTGTATTATAGAAATAAAAACTAGCTCTACAAGTTGAATCTATCCCTATAAATCTTAAAAGAGGTTGAGCACAATGGTTTCCAGAGCGAACGCAAACGCCTTCAGCATCTAAAATACTTGCAACATCATGTGGGTGTACACCGTTTATATTAAAAGAAATTACTCCAGAATGATTTTGCTCATTTGGTGTTAAGTATAAAGTTAAATAATCTAATTTAGATAGTTCTTGTCTTGCATATGAAATAACTTCATTTTCTATTTCTTGTATTTTATCATATCCAATTGATTCAATATAATCAATTGCACTTCCTAAGCCGATAACTCCTTCTACATTTTGTGTTCCAGCTTCAAATTTATTTGGAAGTGGTGCAAAAGTAGTGTCTTGTTCATAAACATATTCTATCATATCTCCGCCCATTAGGAAAGGTGTCATATTATTTAAAATTTCTTTTTTTCCATATAATACGCCAATTCCTAAAGGAGCTAACATTTTATGTCCTGAAAATACTAAGAAGTCAGCATCTAAGTCTTGTACATCAATTTTCATGTGTGGTATGCTTTGTGATGCATCAACAACAACAACTGCACCTTTTTTATGAGCATATTTTATTATTTTCTTTACATTATTTATTGTTCCTAACACATTGGAAACATGAGTAATTCCAACTATTTTAGTTTTGTCTGTTATTTTGTTTTCAATTTCTTCATCAGATATTTCAAACTTTTCATTCATATACATATAGTTTAATTTACTTCCTGTTTGTTTTGTAACTTTTTGCCATGGAACTAAGTTTGAATGATGCTCCATTATTGAAATTACAACTTCATCGTCTTTTTTTAGTTTGTCCATTCCATACGAATAGGCAATTAAATTTAAACTTTCTGTTGCATTTTTTGAAAATATTATCTCTTCTCTATGTTTTGCATTTATAAATTTTGCAATTTTCGTTCTTGTATTTTCATAATATTCTGTCGCCTCCATGCTTAGAGTATATGCACCTCTATGTGGATTTGCATTGAACTTTTTATAAAATTCTTCTACTGCATTTATTACTTGTTGTGGTTTTTGTGTTGTTGCTCCACTGTCTAAATATGTTATATTTCTATTTTCTAAAATTGGAAAGTCTTTTTTTATTTCGTTTACCATATTATTTTTTTCTTCCTTTCTCACATAATCTTCATAAGATTTATGATAAAAATTTACTTTTAGATGACCTATAGTATTCTTACAGTGTAAGGCTTTTAAAAAATGCTAAATTTTTTTGAATTAATATTAATCTAATTTTTTATCAATTTCTTTTAATAGCATTTCTTTTAATTCTTCATTTTGTACATTTTCTAAAATTTTGTTGAATTTTGCTCTAACCATAAGCTTCATAGCTTCTTTAAGTTCAAATCCTCTGCTCATTATATAGAATAATTCTTTTTCTCCTATTTTTCCTGCTGAACTAGAATGGTTTCCCTCAACATCTTCTTCTGAGCATAAAAGCATTGGAAGTGCTAGCGATTTTGCTGTGTCAGATAATAACATACAAGCTTCGTTTTCATTTCCGGTTGCTTTTTTGCAGCCTTTTTTAAAATCTATTGTTCCTTTAAAATGCTTTTTAGCTGTATCTTTTAACGCTCCTTGAACTTCTATGTCAATATTTGATTTTGCTCCTCTTAATTCCCCAATATAATTTAAATCAAATAATTGATTTTCTTTTCCTAAATATATTGTATCTAGTCTGTTATCAGCATTTTCTCCAAGTATGTTTGAATAGTAATTAGTTATGCTGTTTTTTCCTCCAAAGTCTATTATTGTGTAATTTACTTTTGCATTATCATCTAAGTTGTTTTGAATTGCCATAAAATTTTGAGATTTGGTATTCATTAAATTTACTAAAATTATGTTTATATTTGAATTATTTTTAGCTTCAACTCTTAAAATTCCGTTATGATAACATTCTATATCATCTTCGCTTAGATATTTTATTATGATTGTTCCTTTAGAGTTTTCGTTTGCACAAATTTCAATATTTTCTATTAAATCAGAATTTTTACTATCAAATTCAAAATTTATATTTGTTTCTTGATTAGAATTTTTATTGATTTCAACTCTAATTTTTTGGTTTGCATTTTCCTGAACTTGCTTGCTTAAATCCTGTGATAACCCATATGTTAAATTGATACTACTTACTTCTTCGCTTATTTTTTCATTTGATATTATTTCTGCATTTCTAAATTCTTTATACTCTTCTGGCATTTTTACATTTTCTAATTTTATATTGTTTATGTTAAAATTTCGCGAAGTTCTTACTGGTGTTTCATTTAATTTTATTTTCTCCATTTTTATTTAATCCTTTCTCGAATAGTATCCTACCCGATTGCTCCCTCTAATTCAAGATTAATCAAATTATTCATTTCAACTGCATATTCTACAGGAAGTTCTTTAGATATTGGATATGCAAATCCTCTTACTATCATTGCTTTAGCATCTTCTTCTGATAGTCCTCTACTCATTAGATAGAATATTGCTTTATCACTTATTTTTCCTATTTTTGCTTCGTGTGAAAATTCTACTTCGTCTGTTCTAACGTCATTTACTGGAATTGTGTCTGATATTGATATATCGTCTAACATAAGTGATTCGCATGATACTGATGATTTTGAGTTTTGTGCATTTTCGTTTATTCTTACTAAACTTCTATATGTGCATTTTCCGCCGTTTTTTGATATTGATTTTGCATTTACTACACTTGATGTTTTTGCTGCATTGTGAATTACTTTAAATCCATTATCTAAATTTTGTCCTTTTCCTGCAAAAGATATTCCTGTGTATTCAGTTTTAGCTCCTTCTCCATTTAATATACTCATTGGATATAACATTGATATTTTAGATCCAAATGAACCTGTAACCCAATCTACTTGTGCATTTTTTTCTACTATGGCTTTTTTGGTATTTAAGTTTAACATGTTTTTTGACCAATTTTCTATTGTTGAATATCTTAAATATGCATTTTCTTTTACATATAATTCTACACATCCTGCATGTAGGTTTACTTTGTTATATTTTGGTGCTGAACACCCTTCTATAAAATGCAAACTTGCACCTTCATCTACTATTATTAATGTGTGCTCAAATTGCCCTGATTCTGGCGAATTTAACCTGAAATATGATTGCAATGGAATATCTACTTTTACTCCTTTTGGTACATATACAAATGAACCTCCTGACCATACTGCTCCATGTAATGCAACAAATTTGTGGTCTGTTACTGGTACGCATTTCATAAAATGTTCTTTTACTAATTCAGGATATTCTCTTACCGCTGTTTCCATATCAGTGTATATTACACCTTGTTTTTTTAGGTCTTCTTTCATACTATGATATACTACTTCTGAGTCGTATTGTGCTCCAACTCCTGCTAGAGATGTTTTTTCTGCTTCTGGTATTCCTAATTTGTCAAATGTGTTTTTTATGTCTTCTGGCACATCTTCCCATGAGCTGTTTAATTTTGTTTTTGGTTTTACATATGTTGCTATTTCGTCCATGTTTAATTCTGAAATATCTGGCCCCCATGTTGGTAATTCTAATTTATTGTATGTTTCTAATGCTTTTAGTCTGAATTCTTTCATCCATTCTGGGTCGTGCTTTTGGTTTGATATTTCTTGTATTATTTCTTTTGTTAAACCTTTTTTTATTTTGTATTCGTATTTGTCTTCGTTTTTGATGTCGTATATGTTTGTGTTTATCTCTTCTATTTTTGTTTTCATTTTATTTTAAATCCTTTCAGGTTTAGATTTTTATTTTATTGTTTTTAGTTGTTAGTTTACTCCTGCTGTGAATAGTTTTATTTTGCCCTTCACTACTTGACATAACATGTCGTGTCGTGTCGTGTATAATTAAGTTATGTAACTTGCTGACTGTGCCGAAAGGCCCACCGGGGGCTTTTTTTATTTATACTCCGCATATCCATTGTCTTCAATCTCTTTAGCAAGCTCACTTGAACCTGTTTTAACAATCTTTCCATCAACTAAAACATGTACAAAATCAGGTTTTAAACTATGCAAAATTTTTGTATTGTGAGTAATAATTAAAACTGCATTTTCATTATTCTTAAACATTTCAATTCCTTTTGAAACAGTTTTTATAGCGTCAACATCAAGTCCTGAGTCTGTTTCATCTAGTATTGCAAGCTTTGGATTTAATACAAGCATTTGTAAAATCTCGTTTTTCTTTTTTTCTCCGCCTGAGAATCCAACATTTAAGCTTCTTTCCATATTGTTAGGATTCATGTTTAATTCTTCCATATATCTTTTTAGTTCATCTTTAAATTCAAATATTTTTACTGGCTTTCCAGTAATTTTATTTTTAGAATATTTTAAGAAGTTTGTAACTGAAACTCCAGGTATTTCTTCCGGCAATTGGAAAGACATAAATATTCCTTTTCTTGCAATTTCGTCAGTTTTTAAGTTTGTAATTTCTTCATCTTCAAATATTATATTTCCGCTTGTTTTTGTGTAACTTGGATTGTTTAAAATTGCGTTTGCTGTTGTAGTTTTTCCTGAACCATTAGGTCCCATTATTACATGTATTTCTCCTTTTTTTATTTCTAAATTAATTCCTTTTAATATTTCTTTTTCTCCTGCATTTACATGTAAATCTTTTATTTCTAATAACTTATCACTCATTTTAATTACCCTCTCTTAAACATTTTCTGTATTTTCTTTATTTTCTTTATTTTCTATTTTTTTATTCTTGCCTTTTGTTCTTCTTATACAACATCTACATCTTTCTTTGTTTACATCATAGTCACAGTTTAGTTCTTTTAAATCTAAAACTTTATGAACATATTTGGCAAGCTTATTTATTGTTTCATCTTCCATTGTAGATTTTATTTTTTCCGCTTCTTCTTTAGCGTTTTCTTCTTCTAATTCTAATACATCTTTCAAAAATATATAAACAATGTCGTATGCTTCAAGTATTTTTTTTGCTAAGTCTTCACCTTTTTGTGTTAATTCTATAGTTCCATAAGTTTCGTAATTAACTAATTCTTCGTTTTTTAAATTGTGTAATGCTTTGTTAACACTAGGTTTTGTACAATTCATTTTTTGTGCTATGTCGGTTACTCTTACATTTCCATTTTGCTTTTTTATTATATACATGGTTTTTATATATTCTTCTAGTGCTTTTGATACCATTATTATTTTCACTTTTTCCTTTCTTGTTGCACTTTATTTTGTTTTTTTATGTTAATTTTGGGTTTTGTTTACCGCAGTTAACATTATAGTACACTCTTATTTGTTTGTCAAGGTTAACATTCCAAATTTTGTGCATTTTATGTAACTTTTTTCAATTTAATATATATTTTTTTAAAATACATATTTTGTCTTAGTGAGCAGTATTATTGCGTCACTGGTAAAAAATGTTAAATTTAAAAAAATACACATTTTGTCTCAGTGAGCACTAAAAATGCGTCACTGGTAAAAAATGTTAAATTTTAAAAAAATACATTTTATTCCAATATAGTCGTGAGTGGCTACATTGAGACAAAATGTTAAAATTTAAAAACAACATTTATTCTGATTTTTTTATTTTAAAAGGACTATTTTTGATAGTCCCTTTAACTTTTATTTAATAAACATCTTCAACAGGTGTTTTTATTTTGGGTTTATTTAATAACTCTAATTGCTCGTTTGATAAATACTTCTTATTTACAGCTACAATAACAACAAACTCGTCAAAGAAATTATCATTCATAACATAAGTGCCATTTTTAGGATAATCCATTTTATAACTATCCTCAATTTTCCATCTTACACTTTTACCATTCTCTACTTGTACCCCAGTAAAGCTCATTACATGACTAAAGCAAAGTTCTCCAAAATCGTAAGCTTCTCTTCTTGTTAGGCTCTCTAGTCCTAACATCTTATCATAACTATATACCCTTTTATCAAATACTCCAAATTCATAATTGGTATATTTTTTCTCTAATGCTCCAAAAAACACTGGAATTCCATCTTTTAACTGTTTAATTACTAGTTCTTTTATTTCAGTTATTGGGATGTTTAGAAAAAAAGGAGAAGATTTTCCATATACATTTTCTTCATATTTTACAGAGTATACATTATTATAAGTTTTATTAAACATATCATAATCTGCAACTGAAACAAATTCATCTAAGTCAATTGTTAAAAATTTATTTTTAAATTTCAACGGAGTCATGTTATGATAAGTATGTTTTTGCCCAGTTTTATCTGTATATTCAAAATCAAATTCCGTTACTGGCTCACCATATATTTTACAAAGAAGCTCAAAGTTTTCTTGTAAAAATTGTTCTTTTTGATTTCTTAATTCCTCTGTAGTTTTACCAGCTTTTTTTGCTTGAATTAGTTTAGATACATCTTTTTTTATTTTTTCAGCAACAATAATAGTTGTTGTTTCAACCTCATCGGACTCAAATGAATTTGGATAATATTCATTTGGTATTATTCCATACTTATTTACAATAGATGCAAACCATTCATAATATCCCGTTTCCTTTACTCCTCTTTCAACTATTCGTTCACTTAAAATATATTCTTGTTCTATATTTTCTAATTTAATTATATTTTCATAAATTGTATTTGATTTTTCAAATCTGTCAAAAAATGCAATATAGTTTGTAGATAAATCTATATCTTTATAATCAATATTTAAATTATCTGCAACATTTCTTTTTATCATGTTTATTCCACCAAACATCCAACATCTAAAACTTCCTTTTTGGTCTAGCTTTTTTGCATCTGGCAATTCTATATTAAATTCCATTTTATTTTCTTCTATTACATTTTTATTTAAACAAGCTTTTTTTAGTCCTTCTTTTACAATCGCTTTTTCAATCAATTTATTTTCGGGATTTTTGTTATACTCATTTTTGTATTTTTTTATTTGCTCTAATGATATATCTATTCCCATTCATCATACACTCCTTTCAAATTTTATTCATTTTCGTCTTTGCTTAATTGATATTCAGTATTATATGATTTAAAACCTAAACTATTATAAAATAGCCTTGCATCAATATTATCGCTTATTGACGTTAGAGTAATACAATTTACACCATTTTCTTTACATATTTCAAATGCTTTATTCATTAATGCTTTTCCAATACCTAAACGTCTATAATCCTTTTGAATAATTAAATTTTCTACTTTCATTTGTTTTACAGTTTCATATTTTTCTTGTTCTAATATGTAAAAACAAATATATCCAACTATTTTCTTGTCATATTCTGCAAGATAAATATGCTTATTTTTTATGTGATTTTCAAAATATTCTTTACCATGTTCTGAAAGAGACCAATCTAAACTTATTGTATACTTCTCTTTACAAATTTTATCCTCTAGTTCAATTAATTCTTGACTTAATCTTTGTACATTCTTTACATTCTCTATATTTGCAAGTTTGATTTTTATTTCCATTTTGTTCTCCTGTCATATAAATTGATACTTTAAATGTAATTTATATTTTTTAAATTGCCCTTACATATTTTACGTTTCAATTATACCATTATTCGTCTTATTTAACAAGTATTTTTTATTATTTACACACAAATATACTCCTTAATATTATTAAACTTAGCTTCACCAATACCACTAACATTTTTCAAATCCTCAATCGACTTAAATTTTCCATTTTCG
The DNA here is from genome assembly GCA_017458285.1 of Clostridia bacterium. Classification (GTDB taxonomy): domain Bacteria; phylum Bacillota; class Clostridia; order TANB77; family CAG-508; genus CAG-269. The sequence goes on from JAFTFU010000053.1 coordinate 15,049, forward strand.
TTTCTATAATTAATAATTTTAATAGCAGTAGATGGACCAATCCCTGGAAGGCTTTCTAAGTCTGTTTGAGTTGCACTGTTTATATTAACAAGTATTTTCTTATTTGCAGTTATGTGTGATTTTTGAACTTCATTTTCCACAAATATTCCGCTTTCTGTTGAAACATAAGCAACACTTTCATCAATAGAGCCTGTTTTTTCACTGTTAGTAGAAGTATTGCTTGTAGCATTTATATTTTCGCTAACAGTTTCTGTATTTTCATTTTTACTTGGAATTGTAATCTTCATACCATCTTCAATAACATATGCTAAATTAACTTTTGATGTATCCGCATCTTCTGTAAAGCCACCTGCCGCTTCTACCGCGTCCATAATTCTACTATTTTCAGGCAATTCTACTATTCCCCAATTTTTAACTGAACCTGTTATATGTACAATCACTGTTTTTTTATATGAGATTTCTTCATTTTCTTTTGTATCATTTTCTGAGCTTAATGTTTCCTCATAAGAAATTAATTCTTTTGTATTTTCTATATTTTCAAATTCTTCGTACATTTTACTATTTGTAAAATAAAAGTAATATGCCAAACTTGCTACAACTACTAAAACGACGATTATAATAATTTTATTTTTACCATTTAATTTCTTCATAAATACCCCTTTTTCATTTTAAATTTTAAGATTAACAACAAAATGTTGCATATTGCTTGATTTCTCTTGAATTTTTTCCTTAAATAATATATAGTAGTGTATAGTTTTAAGGAGATGAACTATGAAATCAAGAAAATTTATTTTTTTAATTTTAA
>JAFTFU010000054.1 GCA_017458285.1 Clostridia bacterium
ATCCAAAGAAGGAATTGAATTTGACAAAGAATTTCAAAGTGAAAGTGTTGGACCTGTAAAAACAGAAGTACAAGGGGACTCTGTCGAAGATATAATAAATAGTGATGATGAGAGGATATTTGAAGAAGAACGTGAGGAGAATATATATCAAAAACGAATTGAGAATAGTGAGGAATTTAATAACTTTTTAAAATGCAAAAACATAAAGAATAATATGAAACCAATGACAGTATTAATAACAAATGAATTATATAATAATACTAAAGATTGTATAACTAAAGATATTGTTTTTGAATATATTTGTAATGTAAAGAATAGAAAAGGGAAAAAACTTGAAGAACAAAACAGACAAATTGCAAAAAACATTGTTGATTTTTTAAAGAAGAATGATATAATTGAATCAGATGATATGAAAGATGAATATTACTTTACTCCGTTTGGAAATATATTTATGAATTATTTTCAAAATGGAATAATATAAGGGGGGATTTTTATGGATACAGCAGTAAATATTGCAAATTATATGTTATCTAAAAAAATGTTATCTCCTAAGCAAGTACAAAAAATACTATATTATGCATATTCAATATATTTAATAAAATATAATGATGAATATGACGAGAACAGTATGAACAAACTATTTGATGACAAAATTGAAGCATGGGAACATGGTCCGGTTATAAGAAGTGTATATGAACAGTTAAGACCATACGGATATAGCTATGACCGTATACGTCTTATAGGAAATAATCATTTAAGTGACACAAAAATAGAAAACTTTATAAATAAAATTTTAATGGTATATGGACAATATTCTGGATATGAATTAGAGAAAATGACACATAATGAGGCTCCATGGAATCTAGCAATGGCAAAAGGAAGAAATGTGGTTATTTCTGACAGCGATATTTATACCTATTTTTCAAATAAGTATAAAAAGGTAACTAATAATTGATAACATATAATAAAAAGGAAGGCATCACACCTTCTTTTCTTTCATTTCTATATTAATTAGTAAATCGATTAAATGACTAATTTCCATGACTTCATTAGAATTTAAGCCAAACCTATCAATTCTTTTATACATTTCTTGTTTCAATTTTTCAATATCCAAAGTAGAATAAAATAAACTTCTGATACTAACATTAAGGGCAAGAGATATCTTATACATTGTCTCAAGGGATGGGTTAGTTTTCTTGTTGTTTTCAAGTTCTGTGAGATATGTTCTAGATATACCAGTTAGCTTGCTTAATTTATATAATGTAATATTCTTTTTTTCTCTGACTTCTTTGATTCTGAATACAAACATAAGATACTCCTTTCACGATATTAGTATCTTATTATTGTATAAATTTATTCGAAAAATTGCTAGATGTCGCTGCTGGCGACGTATTTTTGTCGAACGATTTTTCTTGACATTATACGACAGTGTAATATAATAAAGGCATATAAATTTTATGCGGAGGTTGTCTATGGGAGTTTGCAATAGTTTGATAAAAAACAGGCTGATAAGCAATAAAAAATTGTTCAGTAGTAAAGAGTTAAAGCGAATAAATAAGACTCATGAAAAGGTTTATTTGATAGGACTTATGGATGGGAAAAAGATATACAACTAAGTATATCTTTTTAATTTATAATTGTATTTAATATGACAGGTAGGAGATACGATGAGGCTTGCCTCACCTCCACCACAAGTATCTCCTACCTTAATACGAAAAAATGTTGTTGTCAAAAATTACTTGAATATCTATGTTTTCAGGATTTATTACGATTTTTTTAACGTATTTAGGTACTATTATTTTTAATCTGTCTAAATCTTCATTTCTTATTGCTGTAATATCATCTTTTAAAAGGCTTTTAATATCTTCTATAGATAATTCAGTCTTTTTAGAAATATTTTCAATCATAAACAGCTTTCTCTCAGCGATTTCTTTTTGTTGTTCTAATAATCTAGACTCTTCATTCATAGATGAATTATAGAAACCGTTAATAATTGCATTGTTGATGTTGGCGATTTTTCTGTTAATATCGTTTAATTCTTGTATAGTTTCCTTTTTATCATTTTTGGAATCTTTATATAAATCCTTATACATGTCGTTAACTCTTTCAGTTAATATTTTTAAATTATTTTCGTTAATTAATATATTTTTTAATTTATCTAATACAAGTTTTTCAATATAGTCTTTTTTTATGTATGAATTGTCACATTTAGTTGTTTTCTTACCAGAACATTCATAAACAATGCGTTTATCACTTTTCGCAGCACCAACATAATTATGACCGCATTTACCACAAACAATAAGTCCACTTAAAAAATAGGCTTGTTTTGCTTTATATGATCCACCCATATTTTTTCTTCCTTTCATTTTTTCTTGTACAGAATCAAAAATGCCTTTTTCGATAATTTTAGGCATGCCATCTTCAATTTTTATAATATCTTCATTAGGTTGGTCTCGTTTTTTTGCTCTTGACCCATAACCATAAATATACACACCTGTGTATTTTTCGTTTTTTAAAATATCATGTATAGAATTGTAGCCAAATTCTTTGCCAGTTTTTGTTTTATAATGTTTTTTACTCAATATGTTACAAATTTGTGGATAAGTATAACCTTCAAGAAACTTTTCAAAGATTATCTTTACAGCTGCAGCTTCTTTTTCTATAATAAAATAGTGTAAATCTTTATCAACTCCATAGCCGAGAGGAGGAGTACCACCATTGTGCTTACATACTAATGCGTTTTCTTTTAATCCTTTTTTTACTTCTCTGGATAGATTAGCACTATAATATTCGTTCATTCCCTCTATTACAGATTCCATTATAATAGATTCAGGAGAATCGTCCAGCTTTTCTAAAACAGAATACAATCTTTTACCTGATGATTTTAAGATTTTTTTATACATAGCAGAATGATATCTGTTACGAGCAAACCTATCTAATTTGTGAACTACAACTCCGTCCCAATCATATACTTTGCTATCTTCAATCATTTGTATAAAATTAGGTCGTTTATCTGTTCTTGCTGTTAAAGCTTCATCGATATATTCTTTTATGATTGTATGTCCATTATTGTTAGCCCATTCATGAATAGCTCGTAATTGAGCTGTAATGGATTCTTCTCTTTGGTTATCACTTGAATATCTTGCATAAGCTACTAAATTCATGTAAACCTCCTAAATGTAATTGTTTTCTGTATAATATTGATAAGCAAAAGCCATCATATCTTCTGTAACTTCAAATTCATCTGCTAAATCACATAAGTAACTAGGTTTATGATTTAGCATTTTTGCTTTAGATATAAGAGTTTTCATAGCCCACTTTTTAGCTTTATATTCCTGCTTATTAATAAGTGTAATATCCGTGCAAAGTGGGGAATAAGTGGCATCTGCATAATAATGTCCTAACTCTTCAGCTAGGACACATTTTTCTTTAGTAGTAGTATCTATATTCTTATAATTCATAGCAATAGCATTGATGTTACCGTAATTTATAAATGCACCATTTACATTATCAATATTATAATTATAAATCTTTATATTTTCTTTTTCAGCAATATCATATAATGTATTAAGTTCCATTCTTAAATCACCTACTTATTACTTTTATTATCGTCTTTTTTATTATCTTTTAAGATTATTTCTAATAAATCTCTAATTTGTTCTTTTTGTTTTTCAGTTGGTGGAGTGTAATTATCCATATTAAAGCCGATTTTAGTTAATTCTAAAGGGTCGTTTTTTTCTTTTTCAGGATTGCTTATGTCAGATTTTCCTAATATGTAATCAATTGACACTTTATAGTAATCCGCAAGAGTCTTTAAAATATTCGTCGGAATATCTCTTTTTTCGTTTTCGTAATATGAATATGCGACAGAACTTATATTTAATAGATTAGCTATATCTGACTGTCTTAAGTCATTATTTTCTCTTAATAATTTTAACCTATTCATAAATATATCCTCCTAATTAAGTATAACATTTTGTTAAAATTATATCAAGTATTTATTGATAAATCAACAAAAATAACAAATTGGTAAAAATATTTAAAAAAATTTAAAAAAAAGTATTGACATTTAACATTTTGTTATATATAATCCTCTTAACAAAACGTTAAGAGGAGGTGCGAAATGACATTACAAGAAATGAGACAAAAAAAAGGACTTACACAAGAACAGGCTTCAAAAATACTTGATATTAGCTCAGATTATTTATCAATGTTAGAAAATAAAATAAGAAACCCATCGGATAAGTTAAAAAAGAAAATGGCAAAGTTATATGGGGTGTCTGTTGCCGAAATTTTTTTAGCAATCGAATTAACAAAACGTTAAAAGGAGGGCAAAATGGAAGATAAAAGAACAGTAACAGTGACTTACTTAAATGAAGAAAGTAATTTAGATAATTTTATAAATGATTTTGCTGAATTAATAGCAAGAGCAATTTATAGAGAAAGAGAAGGGAGGGAAGAAGAATGACAGAGAAACAATTAATAATGAGTTACATAATGATGTTTTTATTAACACTAGCAACAATATATTTTATACACGAAATTATCGTGAGAATAAAAAATAAGACACAAAAAAGAAGAAGTAAACAAGTTACATGTCAAGGACCTAAAAAGACATTTAAACCAGAAAATTTTATTTCTAACTATAAAGAATTTATAGAAGAGAATACAAAAGGAATGACATTGTTTGAAATAAAAGAATTTAAAAGGAATGTAGAACTTGAATTAGTAAGAATGATTGGGTAGGGGGAAGTTATGAAAGACAAAAACAAAGTAATTACAACAATAATGAATTTTACACTTTTGGTGCTTGCATTAGGGGCAATAATACAAGACATCAAAAATGCACAAATAATAAAAAAGATTGACAATATAACTTCAAGACTTGAACAATTGGAAGAAAGTAAAAAGAAAAATGTTTCAGCTATGTGTGAGATAGTCGAAACATTAGGAGGGTCAAATGATAGAGTTTATAAAAAGTAATTTTGGATATATTTTAGGAATCCTTCTTATCCCTATCACTTTTCCTATTTACAATTTTTTGATCAATATTTTGTTCAAGCGAGCATTCAAACGCAGAAATAAGAAAAAATAATGCCCATAATACAAAACTAATGGTGTAGACATTATTTGAATCAGCTTTTAATGAAGGGTATGCATAACAAAATGTTACGAATAAGAGGAATGCTAAAGAAATATAAAATTCTTTTCTGATAGCTGATTTGGAATAATAAGTTGTATTTTCAGTTTTCGGAGGAGTAGAAAAGTATCGAATTAGTGCTTTGACAACTTTGCTTAAAATAAAACAAACAGCATTGCCTATTACAGCTTGGACAAGCCAATTATCAAACAATTTCATGGGGTAATCACCACCTTTCGGTGTGATTATATAAAATTAAAATTTAAAAGTAAAGGAGGGAGAAAGTATGGAAGAAACAATAATTCGTTTAAAAAATGTATTTGGAAATGAAGCAACAGGAATAAAAACTTTAGAGACTAGAATAGCTTTTGCAGTAGGATATATGAGAGATAATGACAGCTTATCAAGAAAAGACGCACTCGAAATTATACGTAAGATTGTAACTGAAGAATTATAAGAAAGGGGGAAATGCAAATGGATAAGTTAGACAAGCTATTTGTAGCTAATGAAGTTAGAAGAGCAAAATTATATGCAGCAGTTAGACCTTTACGCAAAAAAAGAGAACTAGCACTGTCTGGTAAACGTAACTAGTTCTAATTAAAGAAATTATAAAAATATCTTCAATACTATATTAACATAATGTTGAAGATTAGTCAAGGAGGAAATATGAAAGTTAAAAACTACAGACATATTCATACTGGAGAAATAGTAGCTGATGAAGATGCAGAGATTTATGCACTAGAAAAATTAGGTGTAACAGTAACAGCTGAAGATGGAATATTAACACTTGAACAAAGAGAGTTTATAAATGCAACAAAAGACTGGTATTTCAGTGGAGACTGGATTGCAGAATTGGAGGAAGTAAGCTAATGGAAGAAAGAAAAATAAGTGATTTGAATGATAAAGAATTAATTAGCGAACTTGCTTATGCAAATAAGATGAGTAAATTTTACTATGCAAGGAAAGAAGAAATAATGAAAGAAATAGAAAGGAGAGCTAGCAATGATTAGAGATTTAACTGAAAAAGAAATAGAATGCAAAGTTTCAACAATAAGTGAAAAGGGTTGTTCATTATTATTATACAAGACAGCTAGAACAGATATGGCAATATTAGATGAAATATATGGACCAATGAATTGGCAATGTGAATATGAAGAAGTAAAAGGTAATATGTATTGCACAATATCTGTATATGATCCAGATAAAAAAGAATGGGTATCAAAGCAAGACTGTGGTGTTGAAAGTGCATTTGGAGATAAAGAAAAAGGAGAAGCATCAGATGCATTTAAAAGAGCAGGATTTAAGTGGGGAATAGGAGTTGAATTATATACAAGCCCATTTATATGGATACCTGCAGATAAATGCAAAATTACAACTAAAAAGGACAAATTTATTACATACGACAAATTTATCGTCGAGAAAATAAAAATCGAAAATAAAGAAATTACAGGGCTAGCAATAATAAATACAACAACAAAAGAAAGAGTATTTGTTTTTAAGAAAGGTGAATAATATGCAAACTATTGCAAAGATAACAGATATAAGTATTGATTTTGAAACACGAAAACCCAAAATAAGCCTTTTATTAAATACAAATGAATTAAGTGACATAGAAGAACTAAAAAACGAAAATAAGCTTAATTTTGAGTTAAAGAAGTACAGAGAAAAACGTAGTTTAGATGCAAATGCTTATATGTGGGTTTTAGTTTCAAAGTTACAAGAAAAATTAGACATACCCAAAGAAGATATATACAAAGATGCAATAAAAAATGTAGGTGTGTATGAAGTAATACCAGTTAAGAATGAGGCAGTAGAAAGATTCATTCAAGCATGGAAACATAACGGCTTAGGTTGGCTTTGTGAGACGACAACAAGCAAATTAGAAGGATTTACAAATGTTCTAGCTTATTATGGTAGTTCTACATATAACACCAAAGAAATGAGCAGATTAATAGATTTGATAGTACAAGAATGCCAACAGTTAAGCATAGAGACCAAAAGTAAAAGTGAAATAGATAGTTTATTAAATCAATGGGAGGCTGGCACTAATAGAAGTTCAAATAAATACAAGTAAGGAAGGATTTGATTTGTTAGTGCCAACAGGCCCCATAAAAAGGTGAAATTATGATTGTAAAAGATTTATCAAGTAGTTTTAATCCTTGCCCTAAAACACCAGTTAAAGACAAGGAGAAGAAAACTACAATCAAAAAGAAAAGTAATAAATTAGCACAAAAAGAAAAGAAACGATTTAGTATTTTAACAAACAATTTAGAGCAATGTTATTTATGTCAAAGCAAGAAACAAGATATACACGAAATTTATAAAGGATGCACTAGACAAACAAGTATGAAGTATGGATTTTGTATTCCTATCTGCAGAAACTGTCATTCTAGGACAGAAATAGATTCCAAATTAGATTTACAACTAAAGAAAAAGTGCCAAAAGGAATATGAAAAGACACATACAAGAGATGAGTTTATACAAATAGTTGGAAAAAGTTATTTATAGAAAAACAAAAGAAGGGTGGGAGTTATGGAAAACGAAACATGGATTAAATTATACAGAAAGTTATTACATTCTCCTATTTTTGAAAATGAAAAGGCACTGAAAGTATGGATATGGTGTTTGATTAAAGCAACTCATGTGGAAAGAGAACAAGTAGTAGGTAGACAAACAGTACATTTAAATAAAGGCGAATTTATCTTTGGGAGAAAAAAAGCAAGTGAAGAATTAAAGATAAAAGAAAAGACTTTATATGACTATATGAAATTGTTAGAGTCCCTCCACATGATAGGCATAAAATCCAACAACAAATTTTCAGTTGTAAGTATTGAAAAATGGGAAGATTATCAAGGACATGAAATAAAATCCGACAACAAAGGAACAACAGATGAACAACAAATGAACACAAACAAGAATGTAAAGAATATTTATTTATATTTATTAAATAAATACGAGCGAGAAAACAAAGATAATTTTAACGAATATATAAAAATAGTTTAAAAGATGAGACAAGATGCTGATTGGGACAAACTTACAGAAGAAGAACAACAAAAGCTAATAGCAATAATTTAAAAGGAGCATAAAGAATGGGATTAAATAAACAACAAATAGATAAATTACCTATACCTAAGATATGCAGATATTGTGGCAATGAAGTTGTATTTACAAGTAATGCAGAAATATACGGACGAGAATATGGAAATGGCAAATGTTATTTATGCAGAAGATGTCGAGCCTTTGTAGGAGTACATACAGGAACAATAATACCGTTAGGAACGTTAGCAAATGATGAATTAAGAAACGCAAGGAAACAAGCACATAATGAGTTCGATAAATTATGGAAAGGACCAACAAGAAAAATGACAAGATATAATGCATATAGTTGGCTTGCTAAAGAAATGAATTTAAAAAGAA
>JAFTFU010000007.1 GCA_017458285.1 Clostridia bacterium
AAAATTACGAATATGGAGTACTAACAAATGAAATTTATCAAGAATGGTCTGGAATGAAAGCTTCACAATATAAAGAATACAAAGGATTAAGAAAAGAATCTTTAAGAGATAATATGACAGATATTGAAGTTGCTCTAACAGATTTAGGAGAAATTACAACAAGAGAACTTGTTAAAAAGCATAAACCTTATGGATTAGATGAGAATAGAAAAGTTGCTAAAATGGGTGGACATGCTGCAAAAGTTGCAAGAGAAGATATAGAAAAAAGTTTAGGAGAATCTGTTGTAACAAAGAAAAATGCTTTGAATTATCAATATATAGATGATGAAAAATTGATTGAAGATAAAAAATCTAAAAAGAAGAAATAATCTATTTCATTAATTTGTGTTGTATTGTATAAATTATTCATAAATAGAATTAAGCTAAAAAATATGTTGTAAAGGAGATTATACAAATGGAAAATATAAATTTATCCAGAGAAATTATTAAAAATTATAATTTATCAAAGAAACATTTATTTAAAAAAGTAGCAGGAAATGCTAAATTCTATTATCAACTTCAATATGATAACAATTTAAATAATGATTTAATTGAAATATCAAAATTATACAATACAAATACTTCATTTAAGATTTTTGGATCTCATACCAATATTTATATTACAGAAAATGGGTATAATGGATTATTTATAGATATTAATCCTCAAAAGTCTAAAATAATATTTAATAAAGAAAAGGAAGAATTTATTGTCTCAGCAAATACATTAACCTCAAAACTAGTAAATAATACAATGAATTTAGGCTATGATTTTGCTTCATTAACTGGAATACCAGGTATGGTTGGCTCTGGTGTTGTTGGAAATGCTAGCTGGTCTTCGAAAAAGGATTATGGTAAATATGTAAAGAAAGTAATATTATTTGATTTTAAAGAATGTAAGGAAATTGAAATAATACCAAATGAATATTTTTTTTCGATTAGAAATAGTTTTATAAAAAAAGAAAACTTTAAAGAGACAAGATATTTTGTTAAAGAAATAATACTAAAATCTGAATATATCGGAAAAGAAAAAGTGAAAGAAAAATATTTAGAGCAGATCAATAAAAGAAGAGAATCATTAAAAATAGGATTTTCAGAAGGATGTGCAGGATCCATATGGTGTAATTTAGATTTAAGAAATAAAATAGGAAAAGGATTGAAAGAAATTATTACTAATAATCCAGAATTTAATATAAATTTTAATGGTGCAAGATATAGTAATAATGGTAGTAGATTTTTTATTACGGATAATACTACGACCGATCAAGATGTTGCGAAACTTTTCAATTTTACAATAGAAAAATTTAAAGAATTATATAATATTGAACCAATTAAAGAAGTTTTAATTTTAGATTATGATGGTGAAATAGATTTACATACTTTTATAAAAAGATATTTATAATTTAAAAAATTACAAATTATCATGCCGTGTAGAAATTTTTGAGGCATCGAACATATAGATTTCTTAATATTGCAATCAATAATATTTCAAAATTATAATTTTTAGGATGAGTATTATTTTTACTCATCCTTTTACTAACTAACAATAAATTAGTTCAGAACATATAATTTCTTCAACTGAATACTTATAATTATTCATAAGCCCAGCCCATTTTAATGGGTCAGTATCTTTCAAATTTTCATCAATAGGATTTTTTTCTAGCATTTGCTTCATAAGTATTTCAAGCCTTTCTTTAGCTTGTATATCAGTATCTACAATATGTTTTCTTAAAGTACCATCTAAAAGCATTATAGAATATTCTGCCTTTTTATAATTTTTTAAATATTCTAATCTTAAATGTCCATATTTTCCAATTTGATAATTATTTTTATAATTTTTTTCTAAATATAAGTCAGGAATTAAATAATCTCCTTCTTTGTGATAAGTTATTTCTACCATAATAAAATCCTCCTAAAATTTAATTTCACTACTTTTAGAACTATATTTTATATCGATTCAGCTGTCTAAAAAACTATATTTTTATAAAGTGTACTTAAATAATTCGCACTGGGTTAGGAATTTTGACAAGGTCAAATTCCTGCTTCGTAGCCTTTCTTCGAAATGCTACTTCAGCTTAAGCTAATCTTCGGAGCTTTCTTCTTCATCTTCTGTTTGCTCTGTCTTATATAAAACTAAATCAGAAATTGCTTCATAGTAATCATCCAATTCATTTTTATCTGTCGTTCCTTTTTCACGATAAGATACTGCACCAAGTTTTCCTCTTATCATTCCTTTTGAATCTTTTATAGGAAAATTTTTATTATTATCAACAAATACTGCTCTCATTAATTTTTCGTTTCCTTTTTCTCTTGGTAGGGTTATCATCTTATCTTCTTGAATATAAGAACGAGTCCAATCATAAACATCTTCATAGTATTTTACATCATAGTGTTCTTTTAAGTTTTCAATGTACTCATTTAATTCTGATTTAGTAATTCTAGGTGTACTTTTTATTACAGATATTCCTTGCATATCTTCTGTCGGTTTTGCTAAGTCAATACAATCTGCTTTGTTTAATTTTTTAAGTTCATCTAGATATCTACTTCTAAAGTTTATTTTTATAATTTTGAAACTATCATTTTCTTCATCTTTTTCAAGTGCCATTGATTCAATAAACTTAGAAATAAATTCTTGCTTTTCAAGTTTGGTTTTTGCATTCCATTCTTCTTTTAAATCTTCTACAAAACTATCACTATTTAATCTAGATTCAATTTCAAAATCTCTGTCTGCCATTATCTTCATTAAAGAAAAATGTTCAGTATCTATTTCCATATTCTTTAATTTCTCTTGCTCTAACTTGTCCAATTTATCTTCTATTTGTTTATAGTCTAGTTCAAAGTCTTCCATTTTTACCATACCAGAAATCAAAACTTTCTTTATTCTTTCTTTTTGCTGATTAAGTTCTTTAATTTGCTCATCTATACTTTCAGTATTTACTTCTTCTTTCTCAACTAATATAGGATAAAAATATTTTTTTACAACTTCATCATATTCTACTAAACTAAGTGTAGATTTACACTTTAATTCATCCAACAATTCTCAAATTAATTGCACTAGAAATTTTGAGCATTTTCAAATTATTTTATCCTATTTTCAATTTGTTTTTTTCAATTTTTGCAAAATA
>JAFTFU010000055.1 GCA_017458285.1 Clostridia bacterium
AAAAAGAATAAGAGATAAAATTTAAAAACTCCATAGACAGTCCGCAGTTTGTGCAATTAAACTAAACGAAGTAAGTTTAATAAGCAAGAGCTTCTAGTGGAGTTTTTCTTTAAACTTACTTCGTTTAATTTCTTATTCATTTGAAAGTGAGATGTTTTAAATGAAATCAATAATAGGTTATATATTAAACATGATGCCTTATATGATAATAACAATTCCTATTTATTTAATTGTGAGAATTATTATTTTTAAAACTAAAAAGAAAAAAATTAATTGGTATCACGAAACAGGATTATTCTTATTTGTCATATTTTTAGTTGGTTTAGCATCACAAACTATAATTCCTAAATTTGAATTTGGTATGAATGGCTTTGGTATTGTAAAAAGTGGTGGACACGAAACAAATTTAATTCCATTTAAAGTTTTAATTGATACTTATAAGGAAGTATTTGTTAATGGATATATTAATTATTTTATAATAAATTTTTTAGGAAATATTATTATGTTTATGCCAATAGGTTTCTTTATACCTTTACTATGGAAAGTAGATAATAGAAAAGTTATTATGGCAGGTTTTTGTTCTTCATTATTTATAGAAATTTGTCAATTATTCTTAACAAGAGGAACTGATATTGATGATTTGATATTAAATACAATAGGAACTATATTAGGACTATTATTATATAGATTTTTATATAAGAAATTTAAAAATTGGATAATTAAGTTTAGATAACAAATTACAAGTTATCGAGATGTTTACGATATTTTGGTATTTCACACAAGTTTTATAATAATATTTTAATTAGCAGGTTTGGATATCTGCTAATTTTCGTTTTATAATATATTCATTCTAATATATAAGGGGGAATGAATAGTGGATGAGAACATTATTAAAATGATATGCTCAGAAATGAATCGATATTTGAATAATTATCAAATGTCAAAATTGAACGAAACACTTTACAAAAGATTAGATTCTAATGATAATGAAATATCTAATAATGAGTATTTGGATAAATATATTAGCTCTAAAAAATTAGAAGGATGTTCAGATTTAACAATCAGAAATTACAATACACATATTATTAAATTATTTGAATATCTAAATAAAGATATAAGAACGATAGATACAGAAGATATAAGAGATTATTTATCATATTATCAAGGTATAAATAATTCTAAGAGTACAACTATTGATGGAGTAAGAAGATCACTATCTAGTTTTTTTACTTTCTTGGAAGAGGAAGATTATATTATAAAAAATCCTACAAGAAGAATACACAAAATTAAAACAGAAAAATTAGTTAAAGAAACATATTCAGATGAGATATTAGAAAGACTAAGAAATAAATGTGATAATATTAGAAATTTAGCAATTATTGATTTACTTTCTTCATCAGGAATGAGAATAAGTGAACTCGTAAATCTTAATATTGAAGATATTAACTTTGAAAATAAATCATGTATAGTATTTGGTAAAGGTAAAAAAATGAGAGAAGTTTATTTTGATGGTAAAGCAAAATTACATTTACAAGAATATTTAAGTAGTAGAACTGATGATAATAATGCATTAATAGTTAGTCAATATCAGCCTTATAAAAGAATAAGTTATAGAGGAATAGAAACAATGTTAAAAAGACTTGGTAAAGAACTTGGAATATGTAAAGTACATCCACACAAGTTTAGAAGAACATTAGCAACTCGAGCAATAGATAAAGGTATGCCAATAGAACAAGTACAACATCTATTAGGACATACTAAAATTGATACAACACTTCTTTATGCAATGGTTAATCAAAGTAATGTTAGAGTATCTCATAGGAAATACATTTGTTAGTACTATTTTAAAAACATTATCTAAATTGTAATATTTAACGAAAGGAAATAAATAAAGGTAGAAATCAATCTACCTTTATTGTTTTTTTAGCCATTCTATGTATTCTTTTTCAGTACTTACACCTTTACTAATATTTTCTTTCCATTTATTATTATCATCTTTGAAAATTTCAAACTCTCTTGCATATTTAGTATTACTTGGATTTCTTCTTGTTCTTAATAACAATTTTTGATAAACATTTCTATAAATTCTTAAATCATCATTCTCTTGTATTAATTTTTGTTGTACTTTAAAATGACCAATTTCTTTACAAGTCTTACCATTTTCATAAATATTACTACAATATATTTCATCTGATCTATTATCTGGAACAAAGAATTTGCCACAATTTCTACATTTTTTTATTTCAATATTAAGTTTTGCTATTTCTAAAAGTTCTATAAGCAGTGTTTGTATAATATCAGTACATTCAATGAAATAAGAAGAATTTATATTTGCTTTACTAACTATTCTTTGTGTTTCATCTTGCCTCATAGGATAATTAGAATAATCTCTTAATATCTCAAATGCAGATAAATTTATTTTTACTTTATTGTTATCGATTTTTTCTAATGATTTACTACTAACATCACTATTTGTCATAACTTGAAATCTTTGTAATGGAGTTAAGTCTTTTATTTCTTCCAGATTATGCATATTAAATATATATTCGATATCAAGTATTAAGTCTTGCCTAAATAAGCTAAAAATATATTTATTATCGTTAATTAATGTATCTTGTGATTTTTCATATTCATCAGAAGATACAGGATAATCAGAATACCTTATATCTGTTAAATTCAAAAAGAAGTTTATTCCATATTTTTTTATAAGAGTCTTAAAGCTGTCAGGAGTTTCAAAATCTGTGTTAAGAAAATCACAAAGTTGCTCTCCAATATTATATTCTTCTTTCTTTATATGAGAAGTATATGTATTTTGATATTTCTTATATATCTGGTAAATAATTATCTTCTTTTTATTACTCTCATCGAAATAAAATTTATTGCAATTGGTATCTAACATATTAAATAAGCTATCCATAACCTACTCCTAACTACATTTTTTAAATAAATGTTATTTTATTATAAATATTTTATCATAAACTATTGACAGTGTCAAACTTTCATGGTAAACTTATGTTAGTAAACAATAAAATAAATACAATAAAATAACAAATCTATAATTGTATCTAAAAATTGCAAGTAAAAAATGAAACCAAGAAAGGAGGGAGAAAATGGAGGCAGATGAAGTAAAACAAGAAATAATCAGATTATATTATGAGGAACACAAGAGACCATCAGAGATAGCACCTATTATTAAAAAGACACCTCAATATGTATCTAAAATTGTAACT
>JAFTFU010000056.1 GCA_017458285.1 Clostridia bacterium
AGATATAAAAAAGAGAAACAATACAAGAAACAGCAATCGCTAGAAAGAAAAAAAGCTTATAATAAAGAATATAGCAAAAGTTATGTTAGAAATGCAAAAGAGAAAGAAGATAGAGAAGAATATTATAAATTACTTGCACGAATAGATAAAGATAATAAGGTTTTATCAACTAAAACCGAAATGTCAGATGTTGATTTTGCAAAATGGAATAGGTCTATATATGATTATGCAAATAATTCTAGTAATTTAGTTGTGAAAAAAGATATTAATGTTACATTTGATGTACCTAAAATTGTGAGAAATGTGGTACAAGCAAGTAGCATAAGAAGTTCAAGAGTTTATTAAAAGGATTATTGTATAAAATTGTAAAATCAGGAAAAAATAAGGTAAGGAGGGATAAGATATGGCTGAAGTAAAACAGGATGTTAAAAAGAAAAAATATAAAAAGAAAAATGAATTTAGATTTAACATTATATTTAATAATAATGGAGAAACACTTGAAAGAATAGTTGAAAGAGCATTTGGAAATTATTGCTTAAAAAGTTAATATATCCCAATAATAAATTATAGTAAATAGATAGCAATAAATGAGATAATATGATATAATTCTGGTCAGAAGAGTATCAATATTATCTCATTATTTTTAGCAGGAAGGAGGAAAAATGAGCTTTAATATAATGAATAATATTGATTATAAAGTAGGCATATATATAAGACTTTCAAAAGAAGACGAAGAAAAGGAAAAATATTCAGAAAGCGAGAGTATACAAAATCAAAGAACATTACTTATGCAATATATTAAGGAAAATAAACTTAATTTTATTTCAGAGTATGTTGATGATGGGGTAAGTGGCACAAGTTTTGATAGACCAGCATTCAATAAAATGATAGAAGATATTGAACAAGGCAAAATAAATATGATTATTACAAAGGATTTATCAAGACTTGGAAGAAACTATGTGCAATCTGGATATTATACAGAAACTTATTTTCCAGAGCATAATGTAAGATATATTGCTATTTTAGACAATATAGATACAGGACTAGACTCTGCAAATAATGATATTGCACCTTTCAAATCTATATTAAATGAAATGTATGCAAAAGACACATCTAAAAAGATAAATAGTGTATTACAATCAAAAAGAAAGCAGGGAGAATATTTAGGAACTGCACCTTATGGATACAAGAAAGATCCAGAAAATAAATATCATTTAATAAAAGATGAAGAAGCAGCAAAAGTTGTTAAAACTATTTTTAGAATGTTTCTTGAAGGATATGGAACAATGCAAATAGCAGATTATTTGTCAGAACAAAAAATACCAATTCCATCTGATTATAATAAAAGAAATAGAGGAACGAAATCAATAACTTATGGCTTATGGGCTCAATCTACAGTTAGATTTATTCTTTCAAATGAGGTATATACTGGAACAGTTATACAAGGTAAGAGAAAAAAGATTAGCTTTAAATCTAAAAAATTCGTAGATGTTCCAGAAGAAGATTGGATAAGAGTTCCTAACATGCACGAAGCAATAGTATCACAAGAAGATTATCAAAGAGCAAGAAGAATAATTGAAGATACAAAAGGTTCAAGAGTTGTTGAAAACGATTATTTGTTTAAAGGACTATTAAGATGCTATGATTGTAAGGGATATATAGGAATAAGAAGTCCAGATAAAAATGGTAATATATATGGCAGATGTCAAAGATATGGACGATATGGAAAATTTGATGTATGTTCTCCACATAATTTTAATTATCAAGTTTTTGAAGAAAGTATGATAGTAGTTTTAAGAGAAATTTGCAAAGAGTATTCAAATAAGAAAAAACTTGAAGAAATTGCAAAAAAGTCTAAATCAAAAGAAGATAAGAAATTGGATTTAGAAAATAAAATTGAGAATTATAAAACTCAAATAAAAAAGGAAACAAGAAAACTAGAACTATTATATGAAGATAGACTTGCAGAAATTATAACAGTTGAAAACTATATTGAAAATGCAAATAGAATTAAGAATGATGCCCACGACTTACAAAAAAGAATTAAAGAACTTGAAAAAGAGCTTAATGGAGAAGATAAGCAAATAGATAAAAATGAAAAGTTGAATAATTTGGTAGATGAGTTCTTGAATATGGAAAAACCAAATAAAGAGATAATTAGAGAATTTATAGAAAGAATAGAAATTCATAGTGATAAACAAGTTGATATTTATTTTAACTTTAAACCACTACAAGAATTAAATGACAATTTAGAAAAATTTATATGTGCTAAAAAGGAATATGAGAGAAAGGCTGTATAGCAAGGGTTTGTGGCTAAAAAGAGAGAATATAAAAAATGGTCACAACAACAATACACACATGCAAGTTGTTGGGCAATTATGGCTGAAGCAATATTAGGTTTTGGGGACAAAGCGTGTGAATGGTATAGAATGATAAATCCAATAGAACATTCAAGAACACGAGAAGCAGTAAATAAATATAAAGTTGAGCCGTATGTAATTCCAGCAGATATTTATGGGGAAAATAATTTGTCTGGAAGAGGCGGGTGGACTTGGTATACGGGTTCTGCAAGCTGGTATTATAAAGTTGGGGTTGAATATATTTTAGGACTAAAAATTAAAAAGAAAAAGCTTAGTATTGAGCCATGCATTCCTAAAAATTGGAAAGAATTTAAAATGAAATATAAATTTGAAGATAACGTATATAATATCACTGTAAAAAATCCTAATTCTAAAAATACAGGAATTACACAATTTTTATTAAATGGCGAAATCCAAAACGAAAATGTTGTATCACTTAGTGGGAAAGATAAAATTAACAATATAGAGATAATAATGTAGGTAGAATAAATAATTTTTTTGAATGTTGTTAAATTTAAAATTATACACATTATTCATCTATTAAAATTGTAAAATAAACTGGCATAAGATGTTAAATAAAAACACTACAAAATGCAATATTATTTTGCAATGCAGTGTTTTTTTATTTTACAGTTATTTCGCGACAATCTTCTATGCGTATTGCAATTACAGAACCTCTGAATTCAAATGCAGTAGGGTCACCTGAGGGACTAACGAAAATAGGAGTTACTTTTGTTCCAGAAATTAGTCCTAAATCTAAAAGTCTTCTAGTTAAAACCCAATTGGGATTTAAGCTTACAACTTCAACTGTTTGCATTAAAGGTACTTTATCTAAAGTCATAAAGACCAATCCTTTCTAAAAATTTCAAATTATACAAAATATAATACAATACAATATAATAAAATAAAATATAATAAGATAAAATATAATATATTATATTATATTATATTTTATTAAGAGTAATAATGTGAAAAAAACTTATCCATAATAAAATAGATAAGTTTTTTATTTAAAAAGTAGTCTTGGTCAATGCGGTTAAACTAAATATGTAGATATATGAATAATACTTAAATTTTATATCTTAAATTTCCTTGTAAATTTACTTACTAAATTATAAATTTTTTCTCCTTTAGGTAATGCTAAATATTCCTCTTTAGATAAAATCTTAAATACAACAACAGAAATTGCATACACAAGAACTGCGGCACATAAAGCAATAATAGTAGAAAGTCTAGCAGGGATAATAAATAATAAACCTTTATAAATTAAATAAGATACTCCTGACATTATTAAAGATGCCAATAATGGTTTTATAAAACATTTAATAAAATCTATATTTAAGTTAACCATTCTTTTTAATACTACTATATCGAAAATAACAACAACAGCATAACAAACTATAGAAGCGATAATTGCTCCGTAAATACCAAATGTAGGATTTGGTACAAGTATGATATTTAAAATAGTTTTTATAATTAATCCAATTATAAGTGAATAAACTGGAGTTCTCATATTTCCAAGTCCTTGCAATGTTGCATTTAGTGTTTGAACTAGCATAGTAAATATTACAATAAATGAATATGCTGACAATATTTCGGCACCATCACGAGCATTAGGGAAGATCAAATTAAGAATTGGTGCTGCAAATACAGATAATCCAAATGCACAAGGAAATGCAATTAAAATTGTAAGTACAAAAGATAAAGAAATTCTATCTTTAATTAAATTCATTTCTTTAGATGCTTTTAATGATGCAATTTCAGGAATTAATGCTACTGAAAAAGCTATGTTTAAAGATAAAGGAAGACCAGCTAGGGTATCGACTTTACCAATAAAAATTCCATAAATACGTGTTGCTACATCTTCTGACATTATTTTCATTAATGAATTTGGAACTGTAATTGTATCTATAGTTCTGTTTAATGAAATTATAATTGATGTTAAAGAAAGAGGAATAGCAACTCTTAAAACTTTTTTCAAAATACTTTTTTTCGTTTCTTCTATATATTCTGTTTGAGATTGCATTTCGTCATCCATAAATTTCTTGCGAGTTTTAAAATATATATAAATATATATAAAACTTGAAATTACTGAAAAAGTAGTAGCAAGGTTTGCGGCTACTGCCATAGCTACTGTATTAGTTGAAGTAACAGCAGCTGCAATTTCTACAAATACAATAGTAAACACTGTTTTTAAAACTTGTTCTAAAGATTGAGAGTGTGCAGTTGGTTTCATAGTATTTCTTCCATTAAAGTAACCTCTAATTACTGAAGATATAGCAACTAAAAATACAGATGGAGAAACAGCCATTAAAGTATATTGTGTTGCTGAAATATGTAGTAATTGGTTAGCAATAAAACCTGAACCAAAAAATAGTATTAAACTTCCAATAAGTCCTGCACAACCAACTGTGAAAAGAGATACCTTAAAAATTTTTTGAGCTCCTTTATAATCTCCCAATGTTACCTTTTCAGAAACTAATTTTGCTACTGCACTTGGTATGCCAATAGAGGATAATAGTAATAATAGAGCATAGATTTGATAACCGGCATTTAAGGCATTTCCTTCGTCTCCAAAACCTTTGCGGTTTGTAAGATATATTCTATATATTAAACCTAATAATTTTACTAAAACTTGGGAAAACATTACAACTAGTACGTTTCCCATAAATGTTCCTTTTTTTAGTTTATTTTTCTGTTTCATTATTGCTCCTTTGTTTGATTATCTAATTCTCTTCTTTTTTTAAGTCTTCCTTTATTTTTTAATTTAGCAAAAGCTTTGTAAAGTGATTCACAAATATCGAAAGCCCAATTTACAAAAGGATTAAATACAATAGTTAATTCACCAACAAGTTCAATTATATCACCATTAAATCCTTTTTTGAAAATATAAATTCCACGTTGTGGGTGGTCAGGACTTATAATTCCTGTAACACCTCTAAAGTCATAAATGTCACAGTTTGTTTCTAATCCCCATTTCATCATTTCAAATTGCAATAAATAATTAGGCATTAAGTTTCTATGATTATTTGAACTTCCACCATATAAATACCAAACTTTATTTCCGTATTTAATAGGGAATACAGCTGAAATTGCTTTACCTTCATATTCTGCAAGAATTAATCTTACATGTTCAGGTCCCATTGAATCCCAAATACTTTCAAAATATGATAAAGGACGAACATAGAAATTATTTCTTGCTTCAGTTGTTTTCATGATATCATAAAATATTGGTAAATCTTCACGAGTTCCTTCGCGTAAAGTAACACCTTTTCTTGTTGCAAGTCTTACATTGTATCTATGTTTCTCATTGAAAGATTTTAAAAGTGTTTCTTCAGTTTTTCCAGTTAAAGTAATTCTTTCAATAATTCTTGGTTGCATTCTTCTTATTGCTTTTGGAGTGATTTTTGTAAATTTATATCCAATAGATTGCATATAAATTTTAAATTCTGCATCTGCATTTGAAATATCAGGATCCATTTTAAATATGAATGCTTTATATTTTTTGGATAATTCTTTAACTTGATTTGTTAACTCTAAAAGTGTTTCTTTATCATGTGGGTCACATGTAAATCCACGAGGTGCATACATCATATTTCTACCTATTCCTGGTATTTTACGAATTAAAACACTCATACATCCTGTTATTTTATTTGATTTTTTATTTCTTACTATTAGAAATTCACTCTTCCATTCAGGTTTAACCCTTGTCCATTCTATAGATTGCATAAAATGTGATTTTGGGTTGCTCTCTAAAAATTCTTGAACTTCTTTTAATTCTTTTTCTGATAAATCATTTATATTCATTTTTATCTCCCTTTCCTATATAAGAATACAAATTAGGTTTTTGATTTTAAAAATCGTATAGCCCATAGTTTTTTGTGTAATTACTATGCGAGATTATATCTCATATGAAAAAATTTGTCAATCTAAATAAGGTCAAATCTCTACGGAAATTCAAACTAAATAAAAATAGAAAATTTTGAATAAAAATATTGAAAAAAGAAAAAGAATATAGTATAAATATAATGAAAAAACAATTAAAATTATTGTACAATAAAAAGAGGAAAAATAAAGGAAGGAATGAAATTAAAAATGGAAAAAATAAGAGGATTTGAAATAGCAAAAGGATTTGAGGATAAAGGAATAAACTTACCAGAAAGAAAAACGAAAAATTCAGCAGGATACGACGTAGAAGCAGCAGAAGATGTAATAATACCAGCATTTAAACCGGGACAAAAGCCAACACTTATTAAAACAGGATTAAAAGCATATTGCCCAGATGACGAATTTTATATGTTATGCAATAGAAGTTCAAACCCAGGGAAAAGAGGTTTGGTAATGGCGAACAGCGTTGGAATAATAGATGCTGATTATTATGGAAATCAAGATAATGACGGACATTTTATGTTTGCATTTTATAACTTTTTTGACCATGATGTTGAAATAAAAAAAGGTGATTGCATAGGACAAGTAATATTTATGAAATACTACACAGTAGACAATGATAATGCAACAGGAGAAAGAACAGGAGGATTTGGTTCAACAAACAAATAAACATAAGAAAAAATGTAAAATAAAAAAATAAAAAAATTTTTTGACGATAAAAATGCTTCAAAATACTGGAAAATAAAGGAAAACTTATAAAAATAATAAAGAAAAATGATTGGTAAAGGCTTTGACTTTTACCAATTTTTAGTGTATAATTAAAGAGGTCGTAAAAATAAAGGGCACCCTAAAAATAAGGGAGCTTTTATATAGTTTTAATGGCTAAGTGCAGAAAGGAGAGACGTATATGTTCAATGTAGGAGATAAAGTTGTATATCCAATGCATGGAGCAGGAACAATTTGTTCTATTGATGAAAAAAACATTTTAGGGGAGACACATTATTATTATACACTACTTATGCCAGGAGAGGTAAAAGTTATGATACCAACAGATAAGGCAGAAGAAGTTGGAGTAAGAAATGTAATAGACAAACAATCGGCAGAAAAAGTATTCAGCGTTTTCGAGCAAAACGAAACAGATATGGACAAAAATTGGAATAAACGCTATAGAGATAATATGGATAAGATGAAGAGCGGAGACATCTATGAAGTTGCAGATGTAGTAAGAAACTTAAGCTTTAAACAAAAAGAAAAAGGACTTTCAACAGGAGAAAAGAAAATGCTAAACAACGCAAAACAAATTTTAGTAAGTGAGCTTGTTTTAGCAGAACATGCAAGTCAAAATGAAGTTGAAAACATAATAGAAAGCAAAATCAATACTTCTTTTAACACGTTTAAAACAGAAGATATTGTAAAAGAAAACATAGTTAAGAAATTTATACCATTTGATGGAACAGGAAATGGGACATCAAATCTATAAAAAATAAACTAAACTCAAAATATTAAAATAAAAAAGAATAAAAATAATCCCTTCTACATATAAATGTATAAACAACATTTAAGGAGGGATTATTTATGGTTTTAGATGTAAATAAAGAGATTTTAACGTTAAATAAACTAATTTGTGAAAAAAAGGAAACAATAGTTGTACAAGGGGATATGATAGTACCAGATTCAAAACCAGATATTTTAAATACAATAGGAACAAGTGGACTAGTAAGTATTTATAAGAAAGAAACAATGGACGGAAAGGTAAGAATAGACGGAACTATAACTGCATTTATTATGTATTTATCAGACAATAGTGAAGATAAAGCAAGAGGAATATCAACTAACTTAGATTTTTCAGAAAACTTCATAATTCCTGAATGCAGAAGTCAAATGAATCCAATCATTGAAGCAAAAATTAAATCAATAGATTGTAAAGTATTAAATGGAAGAAAAATCAACATCAAAGTAAATTTAGAAACAACAGTAAAAATATTTGAAAATGAAGAAACATCTATAATAAATGAAATAAATAACAATGAAGTTCAAATGCTAAAACCAAGTTACAAAATAAATACTCTAGTAGGAGAAGGAGATGCAAGAGCAAGTATCAATGAAAACATTACAATTGATAACAGTGATAATCTTGCAGAAATCTTAAGAGTTAATATGAACATTGTAGATAAAGACATAAAGGTAAGTTATAACAAGGTTTTAGCAAAAGCAGAAGCGGAAATACAAATAATGTATTTAACCGAAGAAAACAATATAAAAACAGTAACAAGTAGACTTCCAATTGTAGGTTTTATTGATATACCAAATATATCAGAAGATGTTTTATGTGATACTTCGTTTGAAGTAAGAAACATATCAATAACGCCAAACAGCATAGAAGAACATTCGATACATATAGAAATAGATATGGTAATAATTTGCAAAGCATATAGCGAAAAAGAAATAAATCTTATTGAAGATTTATATAGTACAAATAGTAATTTAATTTTTGAAAAAACAACAGTAGATACTATGTCAAATAGAAGAAATATAAAAGAAAGATGTAGCTTAAGAGAAAATATAAATATTCCAGAAGTTGCAAATAATCAAATAATTTGTGTAGAAGTAGACCCACAAATATTAAAAGAAAATAAAATGAATTCAAAAATCATGTATGAATGTGAAGCAAATTTATTAATAATATATTCAGATACAAGCAATATGGGAGTTAATACTAAAAATGTAAAAATTCCTTTTGAATTTACAATAGATAACATAGATATTAAAAATAATAGCAATATTAGTACTTCAAACGAAGTGATATCAAAGGATTTTGTAATAGGAAATGGAGGAGATATTGGTGTAAATATAGATATGTTATTTGATGTAAATGCATATGAAAATCAACAATTAAATATAATAGATGAAATTGATGAAGAAGAAGATTCAATGCAAGATTACAGCGTAATTGTCTACATTGTTAAAAAAGGAGATACGTTGTGGGAGATTGCTAAAAGATTTAAAACAACAGTTGATGACATTGTAAGAGTTAATGGAATTGAAAATCCAGATCAAATATTAGCAGGAGAAAAAATATATATTCCTAGAACGGTAAGTGTTAATGCAAGCTATGTATAAAATATATTCTAGAAGAAGATTTAGGATTAGAAAAAAACTTTCAAATAATAATAGAAAACCTTTTAGAAAATTAAACCATAAGAAAAAAATGATATTAAAAATAATAGTAATAACAATAATAGCAATAGAGACAATAAATCTATTGCTTAATTATTTTAATCCAATTTATGATAAAAAATGCGTAGAAGAAGCAAAATCGTTAGCAACAATTGTTACTAATGAACAATCTACAAATGTGATAAAAAAATATCAATATGAAGATTTATTTTCATATGAAAAAGATAGTAGTGGAAATATCACAATGATAAAAACTAATATGTATCAAATTAATTCAATAACTTCTGATGTTGCTGCTTTAATTCAACAAAATTTAAATAACGCAGGAAATCAAAAAAACAAAATTGAAATTCCGATTCGGAAGTTTTTCTGGAGTTGATATGTTATCAGGCGTAGGACCTAAAGTTAAGCTAAAAATCGAAGTTATGGGAAATGTTGAAACGGAATTAAAAAGCGAGTTTGTATCTCAAGGAATTAATCAAACTCTCCATAGAGTTTATATGGAAATTCATTGTAATACACAGATACTTTCTTCATATAAGAATTTAGAAACATCAATAAATAATCAAGTACTACTTCTTGAAAATGTGATTGTTGGTAAAATTCCGTCTAGTTATTACAATTTGGAGGGAATAAAAAGTTATGAAGATGCGTTAGAAATAATAGAATAAAATTACTATGATACATAATTATTCTGTATGCCTATAAGTATGGTTGACGCGGACTTTTACATAGTAATAAAAAATTTTTAAAAACTGTTGCAAAAAGAAGGATTTTTAATTATAATAATACATATAAAATAAAAAGGGGATGCTTGAAAAATATTTCATTCAAGCAGATACCGTAGAAAGGAATGGTGTAAAAAATGGATGAAAACAACAACGAATTAGACAAAACAACAACAAATGAACCAATACAAGAAGAACAACAAACAGTTCAAGAAAATGTAGTTCATGAAGAAAAAAAGACTGAGCCAAAAACAGCAAGTCAAACAGCCCAAAGTGAACCAAAGAAATTTGAGCCTATGGGTGCACAAAAAACAAAGAAAAAAGGAAAAGGTGGAATAGTTGCAGTAATTATAGTATTAATATTAGCACTATTGGCTGGTGGAGCATATTATTTCTTTAATATGAACACAAACCCACAAAAACTTTTCCAAAGCATAGTTACTAAAGGATTTGATGCAATAAATGAAGAACAAGAAAAAGTAACTAAAGCAAGAGTAAACATGCAATTATCAGCAGAAGTTGAAGTAGACGACGAAATAACAGGAAGTCTATCAAAAGATCAAAAACAAGTTATTGAAGACATAGTAGAAATAGTTAACAAAACAGATGTTGACTTAGATGTTCAAGTTGAAACAAAAGAACCAAAAGTATATTATGGAATTAACGCAAAATATGACAAAGAAGAATTAATTGATGCAAAAATGTTAATTGATTTTGAAAAAGAAAAAGCATATGCAAAATTAGAGCAATTCTTTGATAAAACATTAGAAATTCCATTAGATGATGTAGATTTTGATCAATTTAAAGAAGTATTTGATGAAACAAAAATATTTAAAGATGAAAAATCAAGAAAGAAAGCAATAGACATATTAAAAGATGAAGTATCAGGAGCAATTAAAAAAGACTATTGCAGTAAAGAAAAAGAAGAAATATCAATTGGTTCAAAAGATTACAAAACAACAAAATACACATTAAAATTAACAGAAGAAAGAGTTGTAAAAGAAGCAAAATCAATATGTAAAGATTTAAAAGACAATGACAAATTTTTAGACTGTTTTGAAAACAGCAAACAAATAAAAGAAGCATTAAATGATATGATAGAAGAACTTGAAGATATAGATTCATTTGATGAAGATACAAAAATATTTATTAACATATATAAAGCAGGTTTAAGACAAGAAACTGTTAGAGTTGACTTTGAAGTAAAAGACGAAAATAATGACATGTTAGTAAAAATCGAAAAAACAGAAAAAGATAAATATACAATAAAAGCTTTAATGGATGGAGAAGAATATGTAAAAGCTGTTGTAGAAAAAGACGGAAAGAAAACAAAAGCAACTATAACAGGAAATGATGAGGTTCCAGTTGAAGTAACAATTACAATGGAAGAAGAAGGTAAAGAAACAGTAAATTCAGAAATTGTAGCTAAAATGGATGATGTTGGAAGCATCAAGTTAAAAATGAAAACAACTGTAAAAGAAAATGAAGGAATTGAAAAATTTGATACAAAAAATGCAGTATCTATTGATGACATCTCAGATGAGGAGTTAGAAGCTGCATACGAAAAATTCGAAGATAGCAAAATCTATGAAATTGTTGATAACTTCACTTCAAAATATACAGGTGGATCTACAACAAATAATAATTCATCAGGAAATGGAACAATAACTCCTTCAACACCTGCTCCTACAACAACTACACAAGATAACCAAATTGTAACATATGATGGGAAAACAACTGTAACATTCAATGTTCCTACAGGATTTGAAAAAGGATATGCTTCAGATACAATGAAAACATTTAGAAAATATAATGGAAACGACAGAGTAGAAGTAACTGTATCTAGCACATATGGAGATGAAAAAGATTTTATTGAAGATGCTTTAGATGATGTTAAATATTATCAAGATAGTGATAGTTACACAGATGTTAATGTTTCTGATACCAAAACAATAGAATTAAATGGAAAAACATATTACTATATTGAATACTCATACAAATATGTATCTTCATATTCAAACACAACTTACTATGAAAAACAAATATGCATACCTATAGCATCTGATCGTGTGTATGCTGTAGAAGTTGAAGCAAATCAAGAATTTGATATCAATGAAATCACAGAATTTTTAAATATAAAATAATTTGTTTTTATTAAAATTGAAAGTAGAAGGCACGAAGATTTATAGTGGCTAAAATGTAATGATTATGATGGAGGATTTTAATGTCTTCCATCTTTTTTTTTTTTTTACTTTAACATTTTGTGTAAATTTAGCCGTTGAAAATTATATGAGAGATCTCTTAGATTGACAAATTGACAAAAAAACGCTGAAATGATATAATATGATGTGTATATATGTAATAGGAGATCATAAAAAATGTATTCCAGTGATGAAATAAAAAAATTCAGAGAAAAGGAATTTAGTAGAAGAGAAGAAAA
>JAFTFU010000057.1 GCA_017458285.1 Clostridia bacterium
ACCTCCTCAATTACTAGTACAGAAAAACGCAATTCGTTAAGTCTAATTAAAAAAGTTTTTTAAATTTTTTAGAGGATATTTATTTTTTAGATTTTCAATATAGAAATAATTATGCTCATTAAAGAATAGATATAGATTATTATTTATAATTACTTTGTGTGGTTCTACATAAGCTAAATTAGTATGTTTAATTATTCGTAAATTTCCATTTATTATTTGTGGAGTTGACTTGCTGAAAGCACAAGCCCATTCAATTTTAGATAATAATTCTTTGTTGATTTTAATTTCTTTTTTGATTATAGTTATCATCTATCACACCACCCCTTCGTTTAAAATAAAAGGCAATAAAAAATTGACCTTTTACAGTCAATTAATCGTTTATCGTCTGGTGCGACGATTTTATCTATTGGAGCCATTAGGCAGAATCGAACTGCCGACCTACGGGTTACGAATCCGTTGCTCTACCAACTGAGCTATAATGGCATAATACAAAACTATTATAACATTAATTTCAATAAAGTAAATAGTTAAAAAGAAAAAAGTAAGAAATTTTTATAAAGAAATTATTAATTAGTGCATATATTATAGATATTGCATTTAAAAAGAAAATAGAAAAGAAAATGATTAAAAAAGATAGCTTTTTTTAAATGTTCTCTTGTAATTTAGAAGCATATATAGTATAGTAACATCATAGAAAAATAACCAAAAAAGGAGTGAAAAACATGGAAAAGAAATTAGGATTTGGATGTATGAGATTACCAATGAAAGAAGGAGAAGTAGACTATGAAGAATTTAACAAAATGATAGATTATTACATGGAACAAGGATTTAACTATTTTGACACAGCCCATGGTTATTTAGGAGGAAAAAGCGAAACAGCAATTAGAGACTGTTTATCAGAAAGATACCCACGTGAAAGTTTTGTATTGACTAATAAATTAACAAAATCATACTTTAATAAAAAAGAAGATATTGTGCCATTTTTTGAAAATCAACTAAAATGGACTGGAGTAGAATATTTTGATTATTATCTAATGCACGCGCAAGACAGAGATGTATACAAGCACTTTCAAAAATGCAATGCATATGAAGTAGCAGCAGAATTGAAAAAACAGGGAAAAATAAAACATTTAGGAATATCATTTCACGATACAGCAGAAGTGCTTGAAAAAATATTAACAGAACACCCTGAAATAGAGATTGTACAAATACAATTTAACTATATAGATTTTAAAGATGCAGGGGTACAAAGCGAAAAAGTATATAATGTTTGTAGAAAATTTGATAAACCTGTACTAATAATGGAACCCGTAAAAGGTGGAGGGCTTATTAGACTTCCAGATAATGCCAAAAAAGTTTTTGACAATATAAATAAAGGAAAAAATTTAAGTTATGCAAGTTATGCCATTCGTTTTGCAGCTTCATTTGAGGGAGTATATAAAGTACTTTCAGGAATGAGCAATTTAGAACAATTAAAAGATAACATAAGTTATATGAAAAATTTTGAAGTATTATCAAATGAAGAATTTAAGGCCATAGACGAAGTAAGAGAAATATTAAATAAATTAGGAGGAATTCCTTGCACCGCATGTAGATATTGCGTAGAAGGATGTTCTAAGAAAATATCTATTCCTGACTTATTTGCATGTTACAATGCTAAAATACAATTCAATGACTGGAATTCATCATACTATTATGATGTACATACAAAAACAAATGGTAAAGCTTCTGAATGTATAAAATGCGGCAAATGTGAGAAAATATGTCCT
This sequence comes from Clostridia bacterium, assembly GCA_017458285.1. Taxonomy (GTDB): domain Bacteria; phylum Bacillota; class Clostridia; order TANB77; family CAG-508; genus CAG-269. The sequence continues at coordinate 1,770 of JAFTFU010000057.1, forward strand.
CAACATTTAAAAATTAGAGAGTTATTAGAAAAAGTAGCAGATAAATTTGAATAAACTCATAAAAAATGCACATTTTCTGTAAATAGTAGCCGCGAGTGGCTAAATTGAGACAAAATGTTAAAATAAAAAAATATATTTTGTACCAAAGTGTATAAAAAGCACGTCCATAGGATAAAGCATTTAAATTTTGAAAATATACACCAGTGGAAAGAAAGGAATGAGAAAATGATAAAAAACATAGTATTTGATTATGGAAATGTAATAGTAGAATGGAATGAGGCGAAAATAGTTTCAAATTATTCAAAAGAAGAAGAAATACAAGAACTCTTAAAAGAAACAATATTTAAGTCAAAAGATTGGTTAAAATTAGATAATGGCTCACTTAACTATGAAGAAGCAGAGAAAATTTTTAAAGAAAAATTGCCCCAGTCTTTAAAAGAAACAGTAGAAATAATAATGAGTGGCTGGTGGGAAACCATGGAGCCAAATCATGAAATACATACATTGATAAAAAATTTAAAAGGAAACGGATATAAAATATTTTTACTTTCAAATACACATACGACAGTTTATGAATATATAAAAAAATCTGAAATAGGAAAGTACTTTGATGGCTATTTAATATCATCAATTGAAAAATTGATGAAGCCTAACGAAGAAATTTATTACAAATTATTTGAGAAATTTGAATTGGTACCAGAGGAATGCTATTTTATAGATGATTCAAAAACAAATATAGAAGCAAGCAAAAAATGCGGAATGGATGGACATGTATTCAATAGAAATGAGATTAAAAGTTTACTAGATGATTTAAAGAAAAAGGACGTAAAAATTTAGTAAAAAGTTTTTACTGAGAGAAAATGAAATATTCTAAACTGATCTACCTAAACATAAATAGGACACACCATTCATGAAGAGAATAATTTACCACTAAAAAGGCACTAATTATAAAGTGCCTTTTTAGTGGTAGTGTGAAAGAGAAAAAATTTACCAAAAAATATCCTGTAGTCGATTTAAATATTAAAGAATAATACAAATTAAACCGCCACTACCTTCATTAACAATACGCTCAAGAGTTTCTTGAAGCTTCATTTGAGCTTCTTCTGGCATTTTAGAAAGTTTAGTTTGAAGACCTTCATTAACTAAATCATGCAAGCTCTTTCCAAAAATATTTGATTCCCAAATCTTAGTAGGGTCGCTTTCAAATTCAGATAACAAGTAATTTACAAGTTCTTCAGACTGTTTTTCAGAGCCAACTATAGGAGAAACTTCTGTCTCGATATTTGCTTTTATCATATGTATAGATGGAGCAGTAGCACGAAGTTTAACACCGAAACGAGAGCCTTGTTTTACCATTTCAGGTTCATCTAAAATAAGTTCATCTATAGAAGGAGTAACAATACCGTATCCTTTAGCATTAACTTCTTCTAATGCAAAAGCAAGTTTATCATATTCTTTTTTAGCGTGAGATAAGCTTGAAATTGTAGAAAATAATTGTCCTTCATCTTCAATATTAACTCCAGTAATTTCTGATAAAACTTTATAAAATAATTCTTCTTTTAAAACAATTGAAATATTTACCATACCTGAGCCAAGCATAATATCATTAACAACAACATTTGAAACGATATCACATTGATTCAAAGAATTAATTGCGGAATTTACGTCATTCAAAATAGAAGTTGCCGAAAAAGAATTTCTTATTGCATTGTACAATTCTGATTTTAAAGGATGATTAAATTCTAATCCGTCAAACCATCTTGGGAATTTTATTGTAATTTGTTCTATAGGAAATTCATATAAAATTTTAGCAAACATTGTGTTTATATCTTCAATAGTTAGGTCTTCACAATTTGTAGGTACAACTTGACAATTATATTTTTCAGCAAGAATATTTGCTAAATCAATAGTTTCTGGAGAATTAGGATATGCTGAATTTAATAAAACTATAAAAGGTTTATTAAGACTTTTTAATTCAGAAACAACGCGTTCCTCAGCCTTTATATAATCTTCACGAGGAATATCTGTAATTGTACCATCAGTTGTAACTAATACTCCAATTGTAGAATGTTCCTCAATTACTTTTTTAGTTCCAATTTCAGCAGCACTCTCAAAAGGAATTTCTTCATCTGACCATGGTGTTTTTATCATTCGTGGCATATCATCTTCTAAGTATCCAATTGCATTATCAACTAAGTATCCAACACAATCAACTAAACGTGCTTTTAACTTTAAATTTTTATCTATTGTAATTTCTATAGCCTCATTTGGAACAAATTTAGGTTCTGTTGTCATAATGGTACGACCTCCCGCACTTTGTGGAAGTTCGTCTTTTGCACGTTCTTTTTTATACTCATTATCTATATTTGGAATTACCAATAAGTCCATAAATTTTTTTATAAAAGTTGATTTACCAGTCCTTACAGGCCCTACAACTCCAACATAGATATCACCTTCAGTTCTTTTGGCTATATCTTGATATAAGTTTAAGTTTTCCATTAAAATACCTCCCTTTAAATGAGCTTTTGCTCAATGTTTGTACCATAAACTTTTAATAAATTTATATGGTAGTTAATGGAGGTTTATGACAAAGATTAAAAAAAATTTATCTTTCTAAATAATTTGAATCTTGTGATTTTGAATTTAACTGTCGAGTTTTTTGACCATTTGGCGGAGGAGTACTTTGATTAGTTTGAGTAGTAGGCTGTTTCTGAGATTCCAGTTGAGGTGTGGAATTTTGATTGTCTACAGTACCTTCTGGGAATTTAGCAGTGCCACCTGTAATGGTTGAATTTAAAATATTAATTTGTGGTTTTGTATAATATGTTGAAGATTCAACATCAATAGGTAGAGGAGAGTCTATATAGCAATTATTGATAAATAAAGTAGAAGGATTTTTTATATAAACAGCAAGAGCATCTGACAATATTTTATCATCTTCTAAAGTAACATGATCAAAATTCTCAGATTCAATTCCCACACCAAATGTATTTCCGGAAAAATATGAATTAGTAATTGATAAAGTATTTTCTCCTGAACTATTACTATGGCAAACAATATGTGAGCCAAATCACTAAACTTTGGGGTATATTCTGGGTCAACTATAATAGTTGTTTGGTATTCATTAGGAGTATAAGTATTTGGATTTTCACAACCTGTTATGTAAGTGCTCCAGATAAAGTAAGTGCAGATAGTGTTTTGGCAAATTTCTTGTGATTAGTATTCATTTTATAACCTCCTCGTATTGTTTTGGGTTTAATTTACCGATTATGTGATTTATATTTAGAAGTATAGTAAAATAATTAAAAACGACATTTATTACCAGTTAAAAATAAATACTATCTGATAATAAATGTTATTATTTATATTTTGGATATCATCAATAAACATCATCCATTGATAAAGTAAACTTTCGGGCTTTTCTAAAAAAGCTTGTTTTACTTTTGGTAACTCAATTATAATAATTTCAAGTTTGTTTGTCAATAGAAAACTTTTCGACAAAATTTGTCGAAAAATAAATACAACAAGATACTTGATTTTTACAAGAAAACATGATATTAATAATAAAGTTTTAGAAATATCAAAAAACAAAAGATAGTAATTCATGAAAGAAAGGATAGAGGGTCAAAAATAGCGCAGTGATTCATTTTAAATCACATTTGCACCTTAAGAAAGGAATGATAGTAAAAAATGAAAAATAACATCTTAACATATATATTCTTTATCTTTATAATAATTATAGTTGCATTTGCGGTGTACAAAATGAATGACAAAGAACAAGAGCAAGCCAAAGAAGGAACGGTTGTAGTTGAAGAAGAAGAAAAAATTCAAGAATTAAAAGTAGGAGCAGTGCAATTTGACACAATAAATCCAATTTTAAGTAACAATAAGTATGTACAAGATATATCAAAATTAGTATATGAACCATTATTAAACTTAACAACAAGTTACGAATTAGAACCTTGTCTTGCAACAGAATGGGCGAAAACTAATGAAACAACATATGTAATAAAATTAAGACAAAATGTAAAATGGTCAGATGGAGGAGAATTTACAGCTGAAGATGTAAGATTTACAATAGACAGAATAAAAGAAACAGAAACAATATACGCATATAATATGCAATATGTAATAGAAGTAGAAGCAGTAGACAAACAAACTTTAAAAATAGTATTAAGTCAAGAAGTACCATTTTTTGAATATAACTTAACATTCCCAATATTAAGTAGAGATTACTGTTCAGGAGAGGATTTTACAAACTCAACAAAAGTAAGAAACGCAGTTGGAACAGGAGCATATAAGATTGACACAAGAACAGATACATATGTAACACTTGAAAAAAATAGTCTTTGGTGGAATAAAAACAATAAATCAAGTTCAATAGACACAATAAAAATATTGTTATACTCAAACACAGGTGAATTATACAATGATTATAAATTAGGAAAACTAGATATAGTAAATAGTACAAACGTAAATATTGAAAATTATATAGGAACAATAGGATACAATAAAGCAGAAAGCTCTGGAAGAGAATATGATTATATAGCAATAAACACAGAGAATGCGGTACTATCGAACAAGGAAGTAAGACAAGCAATAATGTATGCAATTGACAAAAACTCTATAATTTCAAATGTGTATAATGGAAAATATACAATTGCAAATTACCCATTAAGTTATGGGAGCTGGTTATATCAAGGAAATTATGACAATACATTCAATCAAGAAAAGGCAACTCAAGTGTTAGTTGATAATGGATGGCAATATAAATATGGAAATTGGCAAAAAAATATAAATTATTATACTAGAAGATTAAATTTTAAATTAGTAGTAAATTCATCAAATGAGCAGAGAACACGAGTTGCTGAATTAATAAAAGAACAGCTAGAAAATGTAGGAATAAAAATTACATTAGTAAAAGTGCCAGACAATCAATATGAAAATTATATTGAAAATAAAAATTATGACTTAATAATTTGTGGCACATATGTAGCCGCAAATCCTGATTTGACAAGATATTTTGGAGATAACAATATAGCAAATTATAATAATGAAGAAGCAAAACAAATTTTGAATGAATTAAAAAATATAACAGACAAAGAAACATTAAGAAATAAATTTAAAAAACTAGAAGAAATTTATTTAGAAGATGTTCCATATGTAAGTTTATATAATAGCTATAACATGCTTGCATACAGCGATTCAATTACAGGAAACATACAAGCAAATTGGTTCAATAATTTTTACAATATAAATACTTGGAATAAAAAATAAAAAAAGTAGTTGACAAAACAAAAATTTGGTGTATAATATAGTTCATCGAACAGAAGTTTATAATAAAATACAGAAAAAGAATAAAGAATAAGGAAGGAATGAAAAAGATGGAAGAAAATACAGAAAAGAAAAAAGCATTAGAAGCAGCAATGACTCAAATAGAAAAACAATTTGGAAAAGGTTCAGTAATGAAATTAGGAAATTTTAAAGCAATGGAGGTTGAGGCAATCCCAACAGGAGCTTTAAGTTTAGACATTGCATTAGGAATAGGCGGAGTACCACGCGGAAGAATAATTGAGGTGTTTGGACCAGAATCTTCAGGAAAAACAACACTTGCATTACATATAATAGCAGAAGCACAAAAAATGGGAGGAGATGCAGCATTTATAGATGCAGAACATGCATTAGACCCAGTATATGCCAGAAAATTAGGAGTAGATATAGACAACTTGATAGTATCACAACCTGATACAGGAGAACAAGCACTAGAAATAACAGAAGCACTAGTTAGAAGTGGAGCTTTAGATGTTGTAGTAGTAGACTCAGTTGCGGCGTTAGTACCAAAAGCTGAAATTGATGGAGATATGGGAGACTCACATATGGGGCTACAAGCAAGATTAATGTCACAAGCATTACGTAAATTAGCAGGTGCAATAAATAAATCAAAAACAGTATTAATATTTATAAACCAATTAAGAGAAAAAATAGGTGTAATGTTTGGAAACCCTGAAACAACTACAGGAGGAAGAGCGTTAAAATTCTATGCATCAGTTAGAATGGACATAAGAAAAGTAGAAACTATAAAACAAGAAGGAGAAGCAACAGGAAATAGAGTAAAAGTAAAAGTTATAAAAAACAAAGTAGCTCCACCATTTAGAGAAGCTGAATTTGATGTGGTATATGGAAAAGGTATATCAAAAGAAGGAAATATATTAGA
>JAFTFU010000058.1 GCA_017458285.1 Clostridia bacterium
ATATTTAATATTTATATATCGGCAATAATTCCTACATTAAGAGGAAATAATACATCTATAATTCAAGAAATTAAAAATAATAAACAAGTGAAATATAGAAAAAGAATTGCAATATTTGACAAAATATATTCAATAGAATTTAAATTGTCTTTAAAAAATTTAAAAAGAAACAAAAATAAATATAGAGTTATATCTAGTTTACTAGTTGTATGTATGACTTCATATATTGCTGTTAGTACATATATTAATTACGAAAAAGAAGCGGTTGATATACTAAATGAACATGATGTTGATGCTGAATTAGTAGTTGATGCAACATCGAATATTGATTATATATCTATTTTGCAGGATTATAATGCAAAAGCTGGAAATCAGATAGAATATATGGAATATAAAATAATGGGACCTTATGTTCTAGTAGAACCAGAAAGTGCCTTAGCAACTGATGAGCTTGTTGTAACATATGAAAATAACAAGAAAAGTACATATGTAACATTAGTAGGGCTAGACGACAAAACATATAATCATTATATAAATAAGTTAAAAGGAAAAAAAGGTGATTGTATAATATACAATAATGCGATGGAAATAGAAGGAGAAGAAGAACTTGTATATAGATACTATTCAGTATTTAAAACTAATGTTGATCTAAAATTAAGTATTATAGAAATGATTAAAAATCTTGAAACACAGAAAGAGGAATATGAAATAATTGATGATAATAATTTAAACGGAAATTTTATATTAACGGAAAATCTCATAGAAGGTTATAAAGAAATTAAAAATGAATATTCTAGACCAACTGTTTTTTTAAACATGGATACATATAATGAAATAGACAAAATATTTAAAGACTATACATCTCAAAAAGACTATACATCTCAAGATGAACAAGGTGTACCCAAATGGATGTGGAACGAGATAGACGCTATACATATTAAAGTAAAATGCGAAAATATAATTGATTTTTCAAAATACATAGATAACATTAATGAACAACAAGATTTTCAAATTACTGCCGATTATTATTCACTAGAAAAACAAGAAAAAAATATATATGTTAATATATTACAATTAATATTGGGAATAATTGTATCCATGATTATAATAATAGGAATAACAAGTACTATAAGTATAATAAATGCATGCTTGTATGAAAGAAAAAGGGAATTAGAAATATTAGAGAGTTTAGGATCTACAAAAGAAAATATAAATAAAATACTAATATATGAATGCATTGTTATTTTTATAAAAGCAATTATAATATCTATAATTATTTTAATACCTATAATAAAAGCAATTATAAAACATATGGAAAACCTTATTATATTAAATAAAAGTTTTATTCCTTTTAAAAATATTTGTTTGTTTATTACATTTTTATTTATATTATCTTTATCTACAACATTATATTCAACAAAATTAATAAAAATAGGGAGAACTGAAAACAATGAAAATTTTAAGAATTGAAAATTTGAGTAAAATTTATAAAAAATCAAAAGTTAAAGTCGTTGCATTAGATAAAATATGTTTTGATGTAGAAGAAGGGGAATTTATTTCAATTATTGGACCTTCTGGAAGTGGAAAATCTACTCTATTACATTTAATTGCAGGATTAGAAAAACCAACTGAGGGAAAAGTATATTTTTATGATAAGAATATATTTGATATGGAAAAAAAGGATCTTGCAATGTTAAGAAGACAAAAGATTGGGGTTATATATCAATTTTATAATTTAATTTCTACTTTAAATGTAGAAGAAAACATAACATTACCTATAGAACTAGATAGAAAAAAAGTAGACCAAAAAAGATTGGACGAAATTATTAAATTTTTAGGAATAGATAATAGAAGAAAACATCTACCAAATGAATTATCAGGAGGACAACAACAAAAAGTAGCAATAGGAAGAGCTTTGATGATAAATCCAAAAATTATTTTGGCTGATGAACCAACAGGAAATTTAGATTCTAAATCAAGTAAAGAAATTATAGATTTATTAATTAAAGCAAATAAAGAATATAATCAAACAATTATAATGATTACGCATAATTTAGAAATTGCGAAATTATCTGATCGAATTATACAAATAGAAGATGGAAAAATATTATAGATAATGTAACAGAAAGCTTTATTATGTTTAAAATAAAATACGTACACCTCAATTAACATAATTTCATATTATATATAAAACGAACGAAAGGAGTAATATATAATATGAAATTAGAAGGCAAAAAAGTAGGATTTGTAATAACAGGGTCATTCTGTACATTTGAAAAAACAATAGAACAGCTAAAAAACATAGTAAAAGAAAAAGCAGAAGTAATACCAATAATGTCGCACAATGCATACAATATGGAAACAAAATTTGGAAAAGCAAAAGACTTCATAGAAAAAATTGAACAAATAACAGGAAAAGAAATTATACACACAATACAGCAAGCAGAGCCAATTGGACCAAAAAATATGACAGACATAATGATTATTGCACCAGCAACAGGAAACACAATGGCAAAGCTTGCAAATGACATAATAGATACATCTGCAACAATGGCTGCAAAATCACATTTAAGAAACAACTTACCTCTAGTAATTGCACCATCTACAAATAACGGATTAGGAGCAAACGCAGTAAATATTGCTAAGTTGTTAAATAGAAAAAATTATTATTTTGTGCCATTTAAACAAGATAATCCAATCACAAAACCACGTTCAATTGTATTTGATCCAACATATGTAATAAAAACTTTAGAGTATGCATTAGAAAAAGAACAGATTCAGCCAATATTATTATGAATATAAAAAATAATAAAATAATGATAATATTAATATTCTTCTGAATATTAATGAGGCTAAAAACAAATATTGTTTAGATTAAATAATTTATATACGTAAAAAGAAACATAGATTTTTCTATGTTTCTTTTTGAAAATAAAAGGGGATGTTTTTCATTGTATAATCAGCATTTGTGACTGACTATGCTTATAATATACTATAGAAATGTGTTTAATTTGTGAACTGATTATGAAATTATGGTGCTTCTTGTAAAACTACTGAAATTTCTTTTTCTTCACCATTTCTATTTATAGTTAATTTAATAGTATCACCAATACTGTGTGAATTTTTGATTTCATTTAATTCTTTATTTGTAGAAATTTCTTTTCCATCAGCTTTTATGATAACATCACCAATTTTTAATCCAGCTTTTTCAGCAGCAGAGAATTCATCAATAGCTTTTACATAAATTCCAACAACTAAGTTATTAGCTTTAGCTTGCTTTTCAGTTAAATCAATAGTTGTAATACCGATATAAGGTCTTATAACTTTATTAAATTCAATTAAATCTGAAGTGATTTTTGTAGTAGAGTTTATAGGGATTGCAAAACCAATACCTTCAACTCCTGTACCTGAAAGTTTCAAAGTATTTACACCAATAACTTTACCTTCACTATTTACTAAAGCACCACCACTGTTACCAGAATTAATTGCTGCATCAGTTTGAATACAATTATAAGTAGTACCATCATCACTAGAAACAGGTCTATTAACAGCACTTACAACTCCGCAAGTAATACTACTATCTAAACCTAAAGGATTTCCAACAGCCATAGCAAATTCTCCAACTTTAACAGTAGATGAATCAGCAAATTCAGCAGCAGTTAAGCCACTAACATCAATTTTTAAAACAGCCAAATCTGTTTGAGAATCTTGACCAACAATTTTAGCATCATAAGAAGTTTCGTCATTATATAGTTTTACTTTTACACTTTGAGCTTCAGACAAACTATAATATGAATATGATGAATTTGAAGTACTTGTATCTACAACGTGATTATTTGTTAAAATATAACCATCTTCACTTATAATAATTCCTGAACCAGAAGCAGTTGCAGTTGTTGATGAAGGTTTATTTCCAAAATATGAAAAAGAAGATGTTACTGTATATTCAATTTCTATTCCAACAATTGAAGGAAGAATCTTATCTGCTGCATAAACTGCTGTATCAGAATAACTTGATAGAGAAACATGTGATAATGTTTCCGCACCTGTAGAAGGTGTAGATGTTTGAACTGTATTTATATTGGCATCTGCTTCTCCTAAAAATTTTTGTTTAACGTCAGGTATATGATAAAATACACCTAAAGCTAAAGAACAACCTACAATTCCACTTATAAATGGAACTACAACCGTTCTTCCAAATCCTGAACCTCTTTTTTTACTTTCATTAAAATCTTGAGTAGAGGATACTACTCTAAAATTATTTTCGTTTTCACTCATTTTTATCATTCCTCTCATATAAAAAATATTTAGATTTAAATATATCTAAACCTATATAATCTATCAATTATAGGATACATCAACTTTGTGAAAAATATGTGAAAATATTGTTACATTATTAAGTTTTACCAATTAGTGTATTTTTATAAAAAATTACCAAAATGAATTGATAAATTGTTTAAATATGTAACAATATTTTATTAATTTTTATTATCCAATAATAAATCTAAAATTTTAGGGAATATTTTAGTCGCATTTTTATTCCAATTGTCAACAATTTTCTTTGCATTTTCTCCTGAACCTGCAAAAGTACTTACTTCAAAAATAGTCTCATTATTTTCTATAATTTTACATTTTATAGTGTAGTTGTTTTCGTCTTTAGGAGTAAATTCTGCAACAATTGAAGACTCCTCAGCAATGTTTGATAATTCTTCTTTTAATATATTATCTGCTTTTAATTTTATTATTCCTGGCAATAAATCTTTTGTAAGACTTAATGCATTTTTTCCTTCAGAAGTAATTCGATATACAGTTTCTTTATCTTTAGAATATTCTTCAACTAAACGAGTATTAACTAAGTCAATAAAAATTTGTTGAAAATAGAAGTAATTAATATCATTTACAGAAGATATAATTTTAAATAAATTATCATCTGTAATGTCATTTGAAATTTCATTTAATACATATAAAATTAATACTTTGTTTTCTGCTAGTTGATTTGTGTCTGAATCTGACATAAAAATACCTCCTTACCAGTGCAAATTATATCACATTATTATATAAAAGTAAAATATTTTTATAAAAATGTATTTAAAAATCAAAAAAAGTGTAGTATAATATGTTGCGGAAGTTAGGGTAAAAAAATAATTATGTTTTGGAATTGTTAAACTGTGCGTCAAAAAAATTAATGTACAATAGATAAAATGCAATTTTATTGACTGTTTAACCTAGATATAAACACAATTATTTTTTACGAGAAATTACTTTAAGAGAGGATTGATGTAAAATGAGTAAAAAGAGAAAATTAGTAATCGTAGGAGCAGGTTTTGTTGGAATGAGTGCCGCATATGCCGTATTAAACCAAGGTGGAGTTGACGAAATGGTATTAATAGACATCGACACAAACAAAACAAAAGGAGAAGAAATGGATTTGTCACATGGACTTCCATATGCACCTCAAAAAATGAATATAAAAGCAGGAGATTATAGTGATTGTAAAGATGCAAGCATCGTAGTAATAACAGCAGGATTAAGCCAAAAACCAGGACAATCAAGATTAGAATTAACAACCGCAAACGCAAAAATAATGAAATCTATAACAGAAAGCATTATGGCAAGTGGATTTGACGGAATAATAGTAGTTGCAAGTAATCCAGTAGATATAATGACATATGTAGTTGCAGAAGTATCTGGACTTCCAAGAGGAAGAGTATTTGGTTCAGGAACTGTTTTAGATACAGCAAGATTAAGATATTTAATAGGAGAATACTTACAAGTTTCAAGCAAAAACGTTCATGCATATATTTTAGGAGAACATGGAGACTCATCTTTTGTACCATGGGAACACAGTTATGTTGGCTGCAAAAAAATGGTAGATATTATGAAAGATAACAATCACCCAATGGAAGACTTAAAGAAAATTCATGACGGTGTATGGCAAGCAGCTTATGAGATAATCGAAAAGAAAAGAGCTACATATTATGCAATTGGTATGGCGCTTGCAAGAATAGTTTCAGCTGTTTTAAATGATGAAAATTCTATCCTTACAGTTTCAACATATTTAGATAACCAATATGGTCAAAATGGACTATATATTGGTGTTCCAGCTATAGTTAACAGAAATGGTGTTAAGGAACTAATTGAGCTTGAATTAAATAAAGAAGAACAAGCTAAACTTGATAATAGTTGTTCTATTATTAAAGATATTATTGAAAAAGATATAAATAGTATTATAAAAGGAGAATAAGAAAAAATATGGAATTTAATGATGAGCAAAAAAGAATAATTTTAACAGAGTTTAAAAATTATATGGGAATAACAACGCAAGAACTCGAAAAACTAATAAAACCAGAAGCAAAACATTTAGCTGGAAATGCAGGATTTAAAGAATTTGATGGTAAGTTAAATGAACTTTCAGTATTGATTATGGAAACTATAATGGAACAAAAAGAACAAGAAGAACAAAAAGAACAAAAAGAACAAGAAGAACAAAAATCAGGAGATGAAAGATAAAATTATTGAAAAAATTTTTTAGAAAGGAGACGAATGTATTGTAAAAATACATTCACTAAGTATTATATGAAAGTAAGTAGAGAAGAAATAAAACATATTGCTAACTTAGCAACATTAAACTTAGATGAAAGTGAAATAGACACATATTTAGAACACTTACAAGACATATTAAACTTTGCTGAAGTAGTAAACAATGCGCCAGTAGACGAATTAGACATAACAATAGGAGCAAACGAAGCAAAAAACATATTCAGAAAAGACGAAATAAAAGAATTTAGAGATTTGGATGCACTATTACAAAACGCACCAGCAAAAGACCAAAATATGTTTAAAATACCAAAAGTATTACAATAAAGTAGGAGGAAATTTAATGGAAATTGTAGAGCTTACAGTACATGAGTTGTTAGAAAAAATTAACAACAAAGAATTAACAATAACACAAATAGTACAAGCATATATAAACAGAATAAACGAAAAAGAAGAACAAGTTGATGCATTTATAACAATTCAAGCAGAAGAAGCGTTAAATAAAGCAAAAGAACTTGACGAAAAAATAGCAAATGGAGAAAAAATCTCTAGTTTAGCAGGAATTCCAATAGGAATAAAAGACAATATATGCACAAAAGGAATAAAAACAACATGTGCATCAAAAATGTTAGAAAATTTTGTTGCACCATATGATGCAACTGTAATGGAAAAAATAAATGCAGAAGAAATGATAACACTTGGAAAACTAAACATGGACGAATTTGCAATGGGAGGTTCAACAGAATATTCATATTTCAAAAAGACAAAAAATCCATGGGACTTATCATGTGTACCTGGAGGTTCTTCAGGAGGTTCAGCAGCAGCAGTTGCAGCAAATATGGTACCATGGGCATTAGGTTCAGATACAGGTGGATCAATACGCCAACCTGCATCTTTATGTGGTGTAGTAGGACTAAAACCAACATATGGATTAGTTTCAAGATATGGAGTTGTTGCATTTGCATCATCACTTGACCAAATAGGAGTATTTTCAAAAGATGTTGAAGATTGTGCTCAATTATTAAATGTAATAGCAGGAAAAGATGAAAAAGACACAACTTCAGTTGATATAGGAGAAAAAGACTATACTCTATCACTAAAAAAAGATTTAAAAGGAATAAAAATAGGAATTCCTAAAGAATTTTATGGTGAAGGTATAAATGAAGAGGTTAAAAATTCACTTATGCAATCAATAGAAGAATACAAAAAAATGGGGGCAGAAGTTGAAGAATTTTCATTAGATATAGCAAAATATGCATTAGCAACTTATTATATAATTGCATGTGCAGAGGCAAGTTCAAACTTAGGAAGATTTGACGGAATAAGATATGGACATAGGACAAAAAACTTTAGTAATTTAAAAGAATTATATAAAAATTCAAGAAGCGAAGGATTTGGTCCAGAAGTAAAAAGAAGAATAATACTTGGAACATATGTGTTATCTTCAGGATACTATGATGCATATTACAAAAAAGCTCAACAAGTAAGAACTTTAGTAATGAATGAATTTAACAAAGCATTTGCAAAATATGATGTAATAGTAACTCCAGTATCTCCAACAACAGCATTTAAAATTGGAGAAAAATCAAATAATCCATTAGAAATGTATTTATCTGATATTTGTACAGTTTCTGTAAATATTGCAGGTCTTCCAGGAATATCAATTCCTTGTGGCGTTGATAGTCAAGGTAAACCTATCGGAATGCAAATTATTGGTAATAAATTTGAAGAAGAAAAGATTTTAAATGTTGCATATCAATTTGAACAAGTTGCTAAATTTAGAGAAAAGTATAAACCTACATTTAAAGGAGGTGCTTGCTAATGTCAAGAAATGATTATGAAATAGTAATGGGGCTTGAAGTACATGCTGAATTATCAACAAAAACAAAAATATTTTGCAGTTGTCCAACAACATTTGGTGCAGCACCAAACACACACACATGCCCTATATGTATGGCAATGCCAGGAACATTACCAGTATTAAACGAAAAAGTAGTAGAATACGCTGTAAAAGCAGGATTAGCAACAAATTGCGAAATATCAAGAAACAGCAAAAACGATAGAAAAAATTACTTCTATCCAGATTTACCAAAAGCATATCAAATATCACAATTTGATCAACCACTTTGCGAACATGGATATGTTGAAATAGAAACATCAGAAGGAAAGAAAAAAATCAGATTAACAAGAATCCACATAGAAGAAGATGCAGGAAAATTAAATCATGATGATTTAGGCGGAGGAAGCTTAGTTGATTTAAATAGAGCAGGTGTACCACTAATAGAAATAGTATCTGAACCCGATTTAAGAACTGCAGAAGAAGTTGAACAATATTTAAGAAAATTAAAATCAATCCTTGAATACATAGAAGTATCAGATTGTAAAATGCAAGAAGGTTCACTACGTGCTGACGTAAATGTTTCAGTACGTAAAATAGGTAGCAAAGAATTTGGAACACGTACAGAAATGAAAAATATGAACTCATTTAGAAGCATTGTAAGAGCGATTGAATATGAGGCACAAAGACAAATTGATGTTTTAGAAGATGGTGGAAAAATAGACCAAGAAACATTAAGATGGGATGATGTATCTGGAAAAACGTTCTCTATGAGAGATAAAGAAGATGCACAAGATTATAGGTACTTCCCAGATCCAGATTTAGTTGCAATTAAGCTATCAGAAGAATATATAGAAAATATTAGACAAGGACTTCCTGAATTACCAGAAAGCAGAAAGAAAAGATACTTAGAAGAATTTAAACTATCTGAAAAAGATGCTAATATAATAATAGCTTCAAAATACTTATCAAATCTATTTGAAGAAGCAACAAAAATTTCTGGAAATGCAAAAGCAGTTAACAATTGGATAATTTCAGATATTTCAAGAATATTAAATGAAAAAGAATTAGAACCTAATGAAATACCTTTCACAAGCGAACATTTAGCAAACCTTGTAATTTTAATAGACAAAGGTACTATAAGTTCAAGCATTGGAAAAAAAGTTCTTGAAGAATTATTTGAAAATCCAAGAGAGCCACAAAAAATTATTGAAGAAAAAGGTTGGGCTCAAATATCAGATGAAGGAGCAATAAAAGAGGTTGTATTAAAAATCTTAGAGGCAAATCCTCAATCTGTAGCTGACTATAAAGCAGGAAAAGATAGAGCATTAGGATTTTTAGTTGGACAAGCAATGAAAGAAACAAAAGGAAAAGCAAATCCTCAAATGTTAAACCAAATGTTTTTAGAAAATTTAAAATAAAAAACTTAAAATAAAAAATTTAAAAGACTAAAGAGCAGAGAAATGCTTTTTAGCCTTTTCCTTTTATAATAACATCAACTGCCAATCCGCACACAATAAACTCAACAGCAATGTTGACTGCAAGTCTTAACAAACCAAAACCTACGGCAAAAACTAAAAGATTTTCAAATAAAAATAAATATGTAAGTAAAATAATTATTGCTATAGTGCATATAATAAAAGAAAAAATTAAACCATTTTTAATAAGTTTTAATATTTTTTTGTCTATGTCATTTATATATGATATAATACTCTTAAACATAATAATCACCCTAAAAATATGTTAACATAAAATGAATAAATAATCAAAGGAAAATAAATACAATTTAACTTGAAAGGAAAACGCTATGGTAGACCAAAAAAAGAAAATATACATTATTGTTACTTACACAGGAACAATATTATCTAAAATAATAAAACTATTTACAAAAGCAGAATATTCACACGTATCAATCGCATTAGATCAACAATTAGAGAAAATGTACAGCTTTGGACGATTAAATCCGTATAATCCAGTATGGGGCGGATTTGTTCATGAAGGAATATATATAGGGACTTTTAAAAGATTTAAAAAGACAAGAGCAAAAGTAATATCTATAGAAATAAGCAAAAAACAATATGAAAAAATATGTACTATTATTGAAATGATAAATAAAAACAAAAAACATTACAATTTTAATATAATAGGTTTGTTTGCAGTAGGACTAAACAAAAAAATACAAAAAATAAATGCATTTTATTGTGCAGAATTTGTAAAATATGTACTAGAGCAAGCAAATGTAGATTTAGGTCTTCCAAATTTAATAAAGCCGGAAGATTTTAAGAATTTAGACAACACACAAAACGGAAAACTTGAATATGTAGGAAAGCTCAAAGAATATACTCACAAATAGTTCTAAAAAGTACAACCTCAGAATATAATAGAATAGTAATTAAAAAGCAAGGAAAATGAAGGTAAGAAAGTAGAATAGCATAACTTAAAAAATATTCTAAGCCTGAGTTGTACTGAGAAAGGATTGTGAGTAGAAATGGCAATAATGGAAGAAAGAAAAAATTTAAATACAAATAGTATGGGGGTAATTCAAAATTTAATATTAGAAAATAGGGCAAAATTAAGCATATCAGGAGTAAATGATGTGCTAAGTTTTGATGACCAAGTAGTAATGGTAGAAACAGAATTAGGATTACTTACTGTTAAAGGTCAAAATCTTAAAATCAATAAATTAAGTTTAGATACATCAGAGGTAATCGTAGAAGGAGAAATATCATATTTAGCATATAGTGAGCCAAACCAAAATAAATCATCAGGAAGTTTATTAGGCAAGATTTTTAGATAAAAAATAATTACTCAAAAAGATGGCACAAAGCGTAATTCTTGTTTAAAGTGAAAAAAAACATGGGGAAAAGGAAAGAAAGAAAAAATGGTAACATCTCAAGCAAATTTATTTTTTATATTTACTATAATAGGAGTAGCCATTGCTGTAATATTTGATATTTTCAGAATAATGAGAAAAAGTTTTAAAACTTCTGACATTGTAACATATATAGAAGATATTTTATTTTGGCTAATTACAGGATTTATAATTTTGTATGCTATATTTAAATTTAATAATGGTGAAATTAGATTTTTTATGTTTGTTGGAATGATATTAGGAGCAACATTTTATATGCTTCTTATTAGTAGATACATAGTAAAGTTTAGTGTAAAAATAATACTTACAATAAAGAAAATAGTAAATACAATTCTACAAATAATTATAAAACCTCTAAAATTCATTTATAAAATAACATTAAAACCAATCCGACAAAAAATTGAAAAAAGTATGAAAAATTTTAAAATAAAGAGGGAAAATATGTAAAAATGTAGAATAATTTAAGTAGGCATTTTTGTCAAAATTTATAAAATTAGAGAGGCACGTATGAAAAAGAGAAAAATATTAATATATTTTGTTGTAATCATGTATTTTTTGGTTACTATCATAAATCAACAAAAAGTATTAAATTCTTATCAAAAAACGCAAAACGATATATCTGAGCAAATACAAGAAGCAGAGGAAGAAAAAGTTGAGTTATTAGCAAATAAAGAAAATGCTAACTCATTACAATATATAGAAAGTATAGCAAGAGAAAAACTTAATATGTATTATCCAAATGAAAAAGTATATGTTGATAATAATAAATAAAAGCTTTAGTTTAATGATTAACTAAAGCTTTTTTAAAAAAACTATTCCCAAATTCAAAAAAACATGTTATAATATAGCCTATTAGAAGATAAATTTTTTAAAATCCAAAAATTAAAACAATCTAAAATTCTTAAAGTTCTAAAAAATTTCCAAAAAAATAAATAAAAAAACGAGGAGGAATTATATGTCTGAATATGAAAAAATGACACTAGTTGAATTAAAAGAACTAGCGAAAGAAATGAATGTTAAAAATATATCAAAATTTAAAAAAGAGGAGTTAATTGCAATATTAACAGATATTAAAAAATCAGGAGAAAACACAAAAACACAAAAAAATAGATATGACGAAGAAGATAAAGAAACAGCAAATGCTACAGTAAATAGAACAACAACAAATAACAATACAGGAGATTTAGGGGAAAGCGTTGTTGACTATAAGTTAACTAATGAAGAAGATGAAATAATTGAGGGGATTTTAGAGGTATTACCAGACGGCTATGGTTTCTTTAGAGGAGATAATTATTTATCAAGTCCAAAAGATGTAAACATATCACCTATACAAATAAGAAGATTTAGATTAGATACAGGAGATATAGTAAAAGGAATTTCAAGATGTAAAGAAGGAGAAAGATTTCCATCATTAATATTTGTTGGAGAAGTAAATGGAGAACATCCAGAAAAAGCAGCAA
>JAFTFU010000059.1 GCA_017458285.1 Clostridia bacterium
AAGAATAATGAATTTTTTAGATAATCAAATAGTATCAGTTTTACAATTTATCAACGATAAAAGAATGGATAATATAAAAAATATTGCATATTCTCAAGAAATTTTTATGTTTAGCAAAAATAAAAATAATCACTTTTCTTTTGATACAATTAAAATATTAAAACAGCTAGGATTTATATATTGCAAGAAAGAACCAGATGGTATTATAATTCACATGCCTAAATATATAAGAGATAAGGTAAATAATATAGTTGGAAATATACATTTAGACTACTATAATGCAATTATTTCATATAGTAAAGGAATAGCAGATACATATGGTGCAATTCATATACAAGATGCTTTTGAGATAATAAAAAATGATATTTTAATTAGCTTTGAAAGATATGATAATATAATTAAATTTATAAGTATTCTTGAACTTGAGCCAATTTACTATTCATTTCAATATCAATGCTTATGTAGTTTTAATTTAAGAGATGAAGAAGTAGCAGATATTTTGACAAGTAAGAAAGATATTATAATTTATAACAAGAAAATGTATGAAGACATGGGGAATGATAATTATCTATTTAATTTGAAAGAGTATAAAGAATTTAGAAATTTTCTGAGGGAGTATTATCATTTTGATATAAACGAAGAAGAGATGCTTAGAGGAGAAATTATATGTGATTATATAGACAATGCTCAAATAGACGAAAAAGAAGCAAAAGAAGTTATAAAAGAATCATTAAATAGATATTTTGAAATTGATGACATAGTAAAACAAATAATTATTGGTTATGTTGATAAGATAAAAAAGAAGATGCCCATATGGAAACAAGGTGGAAAGATAGATAATATAGTACAGTTTACTAAAGTAGGTAGAAATGAACCTTGTCCATGTGGTTCAGGGAAAAAGTATAAAAACTGTTGCGGAAAGAATTCATAAATCAATACTTTCAAAGATTTTGGATTTTCAGATTTTCATAAAATTGTCATCCTTTTATCATCCAAAATATAAAATATAGAAAGAAAATTATTGAAAAAAAGAAGTGTATCTAATTTAAATTGGGTGACACTTCTTTTTTGTAATATAGTAGCTGAAAAAAACAATAGTTGTGACTATATACCCCCCTTATGTACAAAATACCCATAAGGGTATATAATATTTTCGGAGGTAGGAAATGAAAGAAGATAAATGTTGTAATAAAAAGACTAAAAGAGGAATAGATGAAAAGAAGTTAATAACAAATAGATTAAATAGAATTAGTGGACAAATAAATGGGATAAAGAAAATGATAGAAAATGATACTTATTGCAATGATGTTTTAATCCAATTAAAAGCAGTTGAAAGTTCTATACAAAGTCTATCAAACCACATATTAGAAAATCATTTATATAATTGCGTAACAAGGGATTTAGAAAATGGAGAACTTGATACAATAGATGAATTAATTAGTTTGTTTAAAAGATTTAATAAATAATAAATCTAATATTTATAAGAAGGGAGTGGAAACTATGGATAAATTTGCAAGATGTGAAAAATGTGGAGCAATGGTTAAAGTATTAATAGATTGCACATGTGATGATTGTGGTATTAAATGTTGTAATGAAACAATGAAAGAAATATCAGAAGAAGACGCAAAAAAATATTTAGAAAAAAAAATAAAATATAACTACAAAAAATAAATCAGACTAATGATAGGTTTCTATTATTAGTCTTATATTTTATTACAAAATGTTCAAATGATATTGACATATAAAATATAATTTGATATATTTATCGTACACGATAAATATAAGGAGGTATTAAAATGTCAGATAGAGAAAAAGTAATTGATGCTTTCAAAAAAGCAGGAAAACCAGTTTCAGCAGGAGAAATTGCTACTATTTCAGGATTAGATAGAAAAGTAGTTGATAAAGTATTTGCAGATTTAAAGAAAGAAGAAGTTATAACTTCTCCTGTTCGTTGTAAATGGGAATTAAAATAATAGTAGAATAACTAACTTTATAAGTATATATGGTTAGTCATTAACTTTATTGTAGGTGCAATAATATGGATTATTTAAAATTAGATGAACAATTATGCTTTCCACTATATGTTTGTTCTAAAGAAATAATAAAAAGATATAAACCTTTTTTGGAACAAATAGATTTAACATATACTCAATATATTGTAATGATGGTAATGTGGGAAGAAAAAGAAATACAATTCAGAGATTTAGTAAATAAAATGTACCTCGAATCAAATACTTTAAGTCCTGTTTTAAAGAAATTAGAAGATAAAAAACTAATAGAAAGAAAAAAGATAACTGGTAATGATAAAAATATTATATTATCAATTACTAAAAAAGGGATTGAATTGAAAGAAGAAGCAAAATTAGTACCAATGCAATTGGGAAAATGCCTTGAAATAAAAGAAGAAGATGGAAAAACATTAAAAGAAATATTGCATAGATTAATGCAAACATTTAATTAAATATTTAGGAGGTTTTATGATGGAAATAAAAGCAATAAAATTTAGAGAAGGTGGATTTGCTACACAACCATTTGCATTTGGTGGAGAGGAAGGAATGGATAAATTCGATAAGAATATTAAATAT
>JAFTFU010000060.1 GCA_017458285.1 Clostridia bacterium
AAGTATCATATACAATAGTTGGACCAACAGAAGTAGATTTAGCTCAAAACAAAATTTCAAACGAATCACCTCTTGGTGAAGCACTTATGGGAGCAAAGAAAAATCAAATTGTAGAAGCAAATACGCCAGGAGGAATTGTACAATATAAAATTTTATCAATAAAAAAATAATTTGACACATCTGAGCATTTTGCGTGGCAATTTGCGCAGAGATATGCTTATATAGCTCAGTTGGTAGAGTGCTACCTTGGTAAGGTAGAGGTCACGGGTTCAATTCCCGTTATAAGCTCCAATAGATAAAATCGTCGCACCAGACGATAAACGATTAATTGACTGTAAAAGGTCAATTTTTTATTGCCTTTTATTTTAAATGAATGGATGGTGTGATAGATTATAACTATAATCAAAAAAGAAATTAAAATCAGTAAAGAATTATTATCTAAAATTGAATGGGCTTGTGCCTTCAGCAAGACTACTCCACAAATAATAAATGGAAATTTACGAATAATTAAACATACTAATTTAGCCTATATAGAGCCACATAGAGTGATTATAAATAATAAGCTATATCTATTCTTCAATGAGCATAATTATTTCTATATTGAAAATCTAAAAAATAAATATCCTCTAAAAAATTTAAAAAACTTTTTTAATTAGACTTAACGAATTGCGTTTTTCTGTACTAGTAATTGAGGAGGTATATTTAAAAATGAATGTAGATAAAAAAGTAGCAGGTATTTATATAAGAGTAAGTACCGAAGATCAAGCAAGGGAACGGATTTAGTTTAGGAGAACAAAAGGAAAAACTATTGCAATTATGCGAGTTCAAGGAATATGAAGTATTCAAAATTTATGAAGATGCCGGAATATCAGCAAAAAATATTAAGGATAGACCAGCCTTTAAAGAAATGCTAGAAGACATGAGGAAAGGAAAAATTAATTATATTGTGGCTTATAAATTAGATAGAGTTACAAGGTCAGTTAGAGATTTAGAAGAACTTATTAGTCAATTAGAGAAGTATAATACCTATCTTATATGTGATAGAGATGATATAAATACTGAAACGGCTAACCGGTAGATTTTTCGTTCGTATGCTAACAGTATTATCACAACTTGAGATTGAAATAGTTAGTGAAAGAACAAAATTCGGATTAAATGGTGCTATAAAATCTGGGCATTTACCAGGAGTTGTTCCACTAGGATATACAAGAGATAAGAACAAGAAAGTAATAATTGATGAAACTACAAAAGATATTGTAATTAGAATATTTAATATGTACTTACAAGGAAAAAGCTATCAGCAAATTAGCAATACTCTAAATGAGGAAAAAGTATTATATCCAAAACATTGGAGAGATAGTACAATAATGGGAATGTTAGATAATAAAACTTATATGGGAGACTATGTAAAATTTAGTAAATCAGCCAATAAAGAGCCAATAGTATATATGAATGTAGTTGAACCAATAATAAGTCGTGCTATGTGGGAAGAAGCTCAATTACAAAAAGAAAAAAATCAAAGAGCATATACACGAGATAGAGTGTATCTATTCTTTCAAAGGCTTAAATGCCCTAAATGTAATAGAATAATGAAATGCAAAGGCTCTGGTGGTAAGAAGAAAAAGTATATGTATTATAGTTGTAGTCATTGCAAATTGTATTATAGAGAAGATAAAGTTGAAAAGTGTTTAGAAAATTTTATATTAGATTTAGTTGAATATGATATGACTGTTAAAAAGTATTTCTTTCCAATATTAGCAGATAAGAAAGAAACAAACACAGAAAAATTTGATAAGCAAATTGAAGAATTAGAAAAACAAAAAGCAAGAATAAAAAAAGCATTTATGACTGGTATTGTTGAAATGGAAGACTTTGCTGAAGATTACAAACTGATAGAAGAAAAATTAGATTTATTAGAAAAGAA
Organism: Clostridia bacterium; assembly: GCA_017458285.1. Classification (GTDB taxonomy): domain Bacteria; phylum Bacillota; class Clostridia; order TANB77; family CAG-508; genus CAG-269. The sequence goes on from JAFTFU010000060.1 coordinate 1,925, forward strand.
AAAGTATGAAACATTAAATTTAAATGCTGTTTCATTTACACCACAGCAACTACTAGCTGATAGAGATATTGAAAGAGAAAAATTGATAAAAGATGACAAGTTAAGCGAAATTATAAAAGAAGAATGGAACAAAAAATCTAAAGAAGAAAAGCAAGAATTTATTTCAAAATTTATTGAATCAGTTGTCTTGATAAAAGATAAAAATGATGAGTTAAAAGTTGAAAATATAAATTTTAGAAGAAGTTATATTGAACAATTAACTAAGTTTTTTAATAGTGGAATTTTTGATGTTTATGCTCCAGTTGAAATAAATGGAGAAGAAAAATATATTAGGACAAGCGTTAATATCAATGATGACCAATTACAAGATTATATGCAAAGATTAAACAAAGAATTTGAAGTAGAATATTATGAATTATTTTCAGAAAAAGCAAACAAAAATGATGAAGAAATTGAATTAGAATTGAATAAAGAAAAACAAAAATTGATTAGACTAGTTGCAGTAAATAATGAAAAAAAATTTATAAAATCTAAAAAAGAAAATTATAAAATTGGAGCAGTAGTTTGTACTAAAAAATGAAATAGTAAAAGGAAAAATTCATAAAAAATGCAATTCTTGTACTCCTATTTAGTTCCTAACAAGCACTGAATTTTTCCTCCCTAGTCAAAATTCGCTTTATGGGACTTAGTCCCAAGCCCTTTATAAAAATTTTGTCAAAATTCATTTGTCAATTTAATGAAAAAAAGGAAAATTTATGCTATAATAAATTCGTCAGACACCGTCTGACGAATTTAAAAGGAGTATGAAAAATATGGATAACATGTTAATAAATGGAATTGATGAAGATTTTTACAATAATGTAAGAAATACTATATTAAAAGCAAGAATAAATATATATAAAAATGTAAATTATGAAATGGTAAAATCTTGTTGGGATGTTGGTAGGCAAATCATTGAAGAAGAACAAAAAGGAAAACAAAGAGCTGACTATGGAAAACAAATTTTAAAACAACTTTCACAAAGATTAACAAAAGAATTTGGCAGAGGTTATTCTGAAACTAATTTAAAGAATATGAAAATATTTTATACAATGTTTCAAAATAGTCAGACATTGTCTGACGAATTGAGTTGGAGTCATTATATTGAACTATCTAAAATAAAAGATGAAACAATGAGAAAATTTTATTATAATGAATGTATAAATTCAAAGTGGTCAGTAAGAGAATTAGATAGACAAAAAGCTTCTTTACTGTTTGAAAGATTAACTTTAAGTAAAGAAAAAGATGAAGTTTTGGCAATTGCTAATAAAGGACACGAAATAACGAAACCAGATGATTTAGTAAAAGATCCAACAGTATTAGAGTTTCTAGGTTTGAAAGAAAACAAAAGATATTTAGAAAAAGATTTAGAAAATGCTTTAATAGAACATTTACAAGAGTTTCTATTAGAATTAGGCAAAGGGTTTTCATTTGTCGCACGACAACAAAGAATAACTTTAGACGGTGATAACTTTTATATAGACCTAGTATTCTACAACAGACTAGCAAAGTGTTTTGTTTTAATAGATTTGAAAACCGGAAAGTTAACACATCAAGATGTTGGACAAATGCAAATGTATGTAAATTATTATAAAAGAACACAAATGGTAGAAGGAGAAAATGAACCAATTGGGATATTACTTTGTTCTGAGAAAAATGATGTTGTAGTTGAATTTACATTACCAGAAGGAAATAAAAATATATTTACATCAAAATATCAATTATATTTACCAACAGTAGAAGAATTAAAACAAACTATTGAAGAAGAAAAGAAACAAATTGAGACTAATACAATTATAGACAAAAATAATAATATATGATAAAATATTTATGCAAATAAAAATAATAGATTGGAGGACTATAATGCTTAAATATCCAAGAACAATGCATGGTGGAGAATTGTGGGCAAAAATAGAAGTGCTTGAAAATGTTTTTTCTCCTTTATTTAGAGAATAAAAAATAATTAAATAAAGGAGATATATGTATTATGAATTATGAAGATAAAAAAATTGTAGGAATTATAGCTAGCAATGTTGAGCCAGCTGTTGCACTTAATGTTATAGGACATCTTTCAATATCAATAGGTAAATATTCAGATAAAGAAATTATGGGAAAATCAGTTATTACTGATAAATCTGGGATAAATCATTTAGGAATTAGCCAATTTCCTTTTATTATAACGAAAGTAAAGGCAGGAAAACTTAAAACTGCTATAGATATGGCAAAAAGCAATCCAAATTTGTTGGTTGCAGATTATCCAAAAGATATGCTAGATACCAGAACAGACGATGAGTTAGTAGCCTCAATTAATTCAAAAGAAAATGATAAGTTAGAATATTTGGGCGCAATTATTTATGGAGATACTAAAGATGTAAATGAAATTACTGGTAAATTCCAGTTATGGAGAATCGATTAATATAATAATTTAAAGGCAACTAATTAGAAATATTAGTTGCCCGTTTTTTTATTTTATGTTATACTAATTACATCAGTTGATTAATCAAATTATTTTTTTGAGCAAAAGCTGGGAGTACACATATAAAAAATAGGCATATTTTTCGCAAATAACCTAGCTAAAGGCTCCATTAACGTTTCTATTCGAACTTTTTATAGAACAGATATATCTGAAATTCAAAAAGAGATATGTGACGAACATATCCCAGTGCAAATAGTGACTTTCTTTGATTTGCTAGCCAATGTTATTAGTAACGTTATTCATATTATACTTTTTACATTTAAAAAATTACTGTTTCTATGCCTGTTTTAGAAGCAATAATTGTTTTAAATTTTTTTATCTATGTAACTTTATTCCTGAAAAATCACTTCTTAATTGCCCATTTCTTGCAATATTAGCGTCTGCTATCTTATCTTGTTTATTCATTATATTTCTACAAGTATAAGTTGCTTTATCCTTTCCATCAACATATGGAAAATTATCTTCTTTCTTAAATTTATCAAATACTCCCATCATTTTCTCCTTTTAAAATACAATTTTTCTTTCTGCTATATTATAATATAATTTAACCCCAAAAACAACACATGAATCATGATAATTTCATAAAATATTCCCTACATTATATTTATCTGGATATAGGAATATTAGAATTAGGCTGATTTTATCATAAATTAAATACAATATTTTTCAAAAACTACTTGACATAACGTGTCGTGTCGTGTCGTGTATAATTTAATTAGTATAGGAAAAGTCCTGTGCATTTCCACTTTTCACTAAATAGTGAGAGGATTTTAACCTCTATCTTTTTAGTTTTTCATATATAGTAGTAGTAAACATCAAAAAAGATTGGAGGACATATTATGTTAAAGAATTTTGTTTTTTGGTTTTTGGCTTTTGGACTAAGTTTCATTGGGGCAAATTTATTTGGAATTGAACAAGGAAGTACTTTTTTTGTACTTTACCTTGGTTACAGTCTCCTAATCATTCTGCTAATTATTATAATAGCAGGACTCACGTCAGAGAACGGCGTAGCAATTTCATTGCTACTGCTACTGTTTACCGCAATAGCTGTGGGCATTGTACTTTTAGTAACTTGGGGGCAAGTAAAATCTTTGGTATAGATTTTTATCTTGCATTTGAAATAACAACGTTCGGAGAGTGTCTATGCACAAATGCCAAAAAAAAAGACTAACAAACTAACTAATAAAAAGAAAAAGACTTTTCTTCCTCGCAAGAGGTTTCTTTTTTTATTATGTAGTAAAATAATAAAATTAGTTTTAAAAGTTACATTTCCATATTGTATTTTTATAAATTTGACTTTAAATTTTTTTATCAAATCAATGTTGAATTTTACAAGGCAATTTCAAAAAATAAAAATTAGTATATACTCTAATGTTGATCTAATATACTTTTATTCAGTATAAACTCAGGTTGAATATAATTGTTATCCATATTTTTGTTATATAACTCTTAATCTTTTCTGATATTTTATTCTGAACATCAATTGATAAAAATTATAAAATTTCATTTACTTCTTTTAAAGCTCTTCTATATTTTAAATCTACACTATTCATTTTTCGAAAATTCTATGCTTTCGGAACTAAAAAATAATAATACTTCTTATTTTTTTAGAATTAACTTTAAAATAAATGGTGTTAATTCTAATGTAAGAGGCTATATAGATAAAAATGGTACTGCTAATATTTACGACTATTCTTATTCTGGTTATGATGAAGCAAAAATTCAAAATCAACAACATGAAAATTTCGACCATTAAAAAAAATTTTGCAAAAATTATTGAAGTAGTAAATCCTCCTAAACCTCTTGACAATTAATAAAAATGATAATATACTTGACACATAAAAAGACAGTCAAAAGGCCGAAAAGTTAATTCTTTTTCAACGAATTTTACGTCTTTAGAAAGGAACGATAGCTAATGGAAAATTTAATTGAAATTAGATGGCATGGTAGAGGTGGACAAGGAGCAAAAACAGCTTCACTTTTACTTGCAGACGCAGCATTCAATACTGGAAAGTATATTCAAGGATTTCCTGAATATGGTCCAGAAAGAATGGGAGCGCCAATAACTGCTTATAACAGAATAAGCAATACTCCAATAACTATACATAGTAATGTATATGAACCTGACTATGTAGTAGTTGTTGATGACACATTATTAGACTCAGTTGATGTAACAGCTGGTTTAAAAAATGACGGTGCAATTATAATTAATACAACAAAAAAATATGAAGAATTTAAAGACAGCTTAAAAGGATATACTGGAAATGTATATTGCATAGATGCTCGAAAAATATCTATAGAAGCCTTAGGAAAATACTTTCCTAACACTCCAATGTTAGCAGCAATTGTAAAAGTATCGCAAATAATGTCTGATGAAGACTTTTTAAATGATATGCAAGGTTCATTTAAGCATAAGTTTGCTAAAAAACCTGAAGTAATTGACGGAAATATGAAAGCCTTAGAGTTAGCTTTAAAAGAAGTTAAAAAAGTTAACTAATTTATATTTTCCAAAAATAAAAAACACATTTTGTACCAATATAGCCTCAAATGGCTAATTGACAAAAAAAGTTAAGTTTAAAAAATAATAACAATATAAAGGAGTTTTAGTTATGTCTGAAATAAATGTAAACACACCAATGGAAGAATTAACAATTGGTGGAAATATATACGAAGCTGGAAATGCAAGAAACTTTAAAACTGGCGATTGGCGTAGTATCAAACCAATATTTATTGAAGAAAAATGCAAACAATGTGGCCTATGCTTCCCTGTTTGCCCTGATAATTCAATACCAGTTAATAAAGAAAGTTTAAAAAGAAAAGATTTTGATTATGATTATTGTAAAGGATGTGGAATTTGTGCCGCAGTATGTCCTTTTAAAGCAATAGAAATGAAGAAAGAAGGTGAAGAATAATATGAGTATACGTGAAAGATTAAGCGGAAATGAAGCTGTTGCAACTGCAATGAAGCAAATAAATCCAGATGTTGTTGCTGCCTTCCCTATCACACCCTCAACAGAAATTCCTCAATATTTTTCAACATTTGTATCTAACGGTTCAGTTGATACAGAATTCGTAGCAGTTGAAAGTGAACATAGTGCAATGAGTGCATGTATAGGTGCAGAAGCTGCTGGTGCTAGAGCTATGACTGCAACTTCTTCAAATGGTTTATCTTTAATGTGGGAAATGATCTATATTGCTTCAAGCTTAAGATTGCCTATTGTTATGTCTTTGGTAAATCGTGCCGTATCAGGTCCTTTAAACATTCACAATGATCATTCTGATGCTATGGGAGTTAGAGATGCTGGCTGGATAATGCTATTTTCTGAAAATAATCAGGAAGCCTATGATAATACTCTTATGGCTCATAAAATTGCGGAACATAAAGATGTTTTATTACCTTTAATGGTATGTCAAGATGGATTTATTACTTCTCATTCAATTGAAAATATTCAACTTGAAGATGATGATTTTGTTAAAAAATTTGTTGGGACATATAAACCTGAACATTATTTATTAAATGATAAAGAACCTATCGCTGTTGGTCCATTGGATTTACAAGCATACCTATTTGAACACAAAGCTCAACAAGCTCAAGCTATGAAAAATGCCAAAAATGTAATATTAGAAGTATCAAAAGAATTTGAAAAATTAACTGGTAGAAAATATGGATTTTTTGAAGAATATAAACTTGAAGATGCAGAAATTGCAATTGTGTGTATGAACTCTACTGCTGGAACTACAAAATTTGTAGTAGATAGTTTAAGAGAAAAAGGCATAAAAGCTGGCTTATTAAAGGTAAGAGTTTTCAGACCTTTCCCTGGAGAAGAAATCGCAAAAGCTCTATCTCATTTAAAAGCTGTAGCAATTTTAGATAAAGCAGATTCTCTAAACTCAATTGGTGGTGCATTATTTGAAGATGTTACTTCTTCAATGTATACATCTGGAATACATGTTCCTGTTGTTAACTATGTTTATGGCATTGGTGGACGTGATACAACATCTAAACATATTGAGCAAGTATACTCTGATTTAGCCGAAATTGTTAAAACCGGAAAAATAGAAAATCCTTATAGATATTTAGGTTTAAGAAAAGGAGATGAAAAATAATGTCTGAAGAAATTAAAAAACCATATAATTTAAAAGAAATAATTGCAAATAAACCATCAAGATTTACAGAAGGTCATAGAATGTGTGCTGGGTGTGGTGCTCCTATTGTTGGTAGAATGGTTTTACGAGCTTTACATGAAGATGATCACGCTGTAATTACAAATGCTACAGGTTGTATGGAAGTTTCTACTTTTATCTACCCTTATACTGCATGGACAGATTCTTTTATACATACTGCATTTGAGTGTGCAGGTGCTACTTGTTCAGGTGTTGAAGCTGCATATAAGTCTATGAAAAGACAAGGTAAATTACCAGAAGACAAGAATACTAAATTTATAGCTTTCGGTGGAGACGGTGGAACATATGATATAGGATTGCAAAGTCTTTCTGGAGCTTTAGAAAGAGGTCATGACATGACTTATGTTTGCTATGATAATGGAGCTTATATGAACACAGGAATTCAACGTTCTTCTGCCACTCCAAAATTTGCAGATACAACAACAACTCCAGCTGGAAAAGTTATTCCTGGAAAAATGCAATCAAGAAAAGATTTAACAAGTATTATGGTAAGTCATCATCTTCCCTATGTTGCTCAATCCATAGCTGTTGGTAACTTCAAAGATTTATATGAAAAATCTGAAAAAGCAATTTATACCGAAGGTGCTACTTTCTTAAACGTATTTACTCCTTGCCCTCGCGGTTGGGGCTACCCTACAGACCAACTTATGACAATAAATAAATTAGCTATTGATACATGTTATTGGCCATTATATGAAGTTGTAAACGGAGTTTATCATATAACATATAAACCAGCTAAAAAGCTTCCAATTGAAGAATTTTTACGTCCTCAAAAACGTTTTAAACACTTATTTAATCCTGGTAATGAATGGATGATTGAAGAATTCCAAAAAGAAGTTGATAATAGATGGAACGAATTGTTAAAATTAGAAGAATTGTCACAAAATGTTGAAATATAGCCCAAAATGTTATATAATAATGTAAATTTTTTAAATAAGAGGTGGATTTTATGATAGATATCAAATTTTTAAGAGAAAACCCAGATGTTGTAAAAGAAAACATCAAAAGAAAATTTCAAGATGCTAAATTGCCATTAGTTGATGAAGTTATTGAATTAGACCAAAAATACAGAGAAGTTAAACTTAATGGAGACGAACTTAGAAATCAAAGAAAAAATTTAAGTAATGAAATTGGAAATCTAATGAAAAATGGTCAAAAAGACGAAGCTGAAAATGTTAAAGCAAAAGTTGCCAAAATAAATGAAGAACTTACTGAAAATGAGAATTTAGAAGCAAAATATTCTGACGAAATAAATTCAAGAATGATGCGTATACCAAATATCATGCATGAATCTGTTCCAATTGGTAAAGATGACAACGAAAATGTTGAAATACAAAAATTCGGCGAACCAGTTGTTCCAGATTATGAAATTCCATTCCATGGAGAAATTATGGAAGCTCTTGGTGGATTAGATTTAGATAGTGCTAGAAGAGTTTCTGGAAATGGATTTTATTATCTAGTTGGAGATTTAGCAAGACTTCATTCAGCCGTAATAACATATGCTAGAGATTTTATGATAAATAAAGGATTTACTTACTGTATTCCCCCTTTCATGATTCGTAGCGATGTTGTAACTGGTGTAATGAGCTTTGAAGAAATGGATGCCATGATGTATAAAATCGAAGGTGAAGATCTATATTTAATTGGTACAAGTGAACATTCAATGATAGGAAAATTTAAAAATCAAATATTATCAAAAGATAACCTACCTTATACTATGACTTCTTATTCTCCATGCTTTAGAAAAGAAAAAGGTGCTCACGGAATTGAAGAACGTGGAGTTTATAGAATACATCAATTTGAAAAACAAGAAATGATTGTTGTATGCGAACCTGAACAAAGTTGGGAATGGTATGACAAAATGTGGTCTTATACAGTTGAATTATTTAGAAGTATGGATATTCCCGTTCGTACATTAGAATGCTGTTCTGGAGATTTAGCAGATTTAAAAGCAAAATCTTGTGATGTTGAAGCTTGGTCACCAAGACAACAAAAATATTTCGAAGTTGGAAGTTGCTCAAACTTAACAGACGCTCAAGCTCGTAGATTAGGAATAAGAATTAAAGGAGAAAACGGAAATTATTATGCTCATACTTTAAATAACACAGTTATTGCTCCTCCTCGTATGTTAATAGCTTTAGTTGAAAATCATTATAACCCAGATGGTTCTATAACAATTCCTGAAGTGTTAAGACCTTATATGGGAGGAATGGAAAAAATATGCAAGTAAAAAATCCAAAATTTGAAATTTCAGCTGTAAAACCTGCTCAATATCCTTCAAATGATTTACCTCAAGTTGTTTTAGTTGGTAAATCAAATGTTGGTAAATCAAGTTTTATAAATACTATGATAAATAGAAAAAGATTAGCAAGAACTAGTAGTGAACCTGGAAAAACTCGTCAAATTAACTTTTATAATATTGATGAAACATTTTATTTTGTTGACTTACCAGGATATGGTTATAGTAAAATGTCAAAAGTTGAACAAGAAAAAGTTGGACAATTTATTGAACAATATCTATTTAACAGCACTAAAATTGCTTTAATTGTATTTTTAATTGATATTAGACATAATCCTACTGATAATGATAGACTAATGTATAACTATGTTATGAGTAGTAACCAACCTTTTATTGTTTTAGCCAACAAAGCAGATAAAATTGCTCCAACAAAGGTTCCTACATATGTTTCTGATTTACAAAAATCTTTGAATCCTCTTTTGGATAATACTTTTCTTCCTTTCTCTTCTGAGAAGAAAGTTTATCGCGATGATGTATGGGCTGAAATCGAAAAGTATATATAGATTATAAAAAAACATTATGCCTCAGTTTTATACTAAGGTATAATGTTTTTTAATTTTAACATTTTCAGCCAGTGGCGCATTTTTCGTGCTCACTGAGACAAAATGTTGTTATTTATTTTTAACATTTTCAGCCAGTGGCGCATTTTTCGTGCTCACTGAGACAAAATGTTGTTTTTTTATTTTAACGTTTTGTATAAGTCGACGCATCTTTTGTGCTCACTGACACAAAATGTTGTTTTTTATTTTTTCTCAATTTTAGTTATCATTTTCAATGCTTTTTCTCGAGGAACCATTATTACATGCTCACACCCCTGACATTTTAATTTAAAATCAACGCCAACTCTTGTAATTTCCCATAATTTACTTCCACAAGGGTGAACCTTTTTAGTTCTAACAATATCTCCTATATTGTATTGCATATAACATCCATTCCTTTCTCATATAACAAAATGCTATTATAAATTCTCTATAGCCATTTTAAAGCGTCTTTCAATTGTATCTTTTTCTAAAACATTCATAATCTCGAACATGTCAGGAGTGTTTGTTCTACCTGTAAGAGCGATTCTTAAAACAGTACTAACATCTCCAACGTGAGCTTTGTACGTTCCAGGATTTGCTTTAAATTCTTTTACCTCTTTTGCGAATCCCAATTCTTCTGCTAGTTCTTTTATTTTGTCAAACCATGTTTGTTTATCATCATTTTCATTATAATATTTTTCCATATATAGATTTAATATTTTTTTGATGTCTTCTTTTTCATTAATTGTTTGATATGGATATTCAATATTTTTATATTTATTTTCATACATATAAACAATGTTTTCTTTTACATCTGACCATTTAGCAATATCTTTTCTAGGTTTTTGATTTCCTCTTTCTATTCCTAAAACTTTTAAAGCATATTCTTTATCTTCTAACATTTCCACTAATTCTGAATCGTATCGTTTTGCCCAATTCAAAGCATTTTCATAAACTTCTTCAGCAGACATTTTAGAAATTACAATTTTTGATACATCTAATAATTTTACCATATCAAATAATGCACCGCTTACGCTCATTTTATTTAATTCTAGGTTATATTCTTCCATTGGTACTGTTGGGTTTTGTCTTCTCCAATTTTCGAATCCAGAACTTGCAATATTTAAAAGATATTCTTTTACTGCCGTTGCAGGTATTCCCTCTTCTTTGTAATATTCTACAGCTGCCTCAGGGTCTTTTCTTTTACTTAATTTACGTTTATTTCCATTATCATTTTTCATTATAGGTGCAATATGAGCATATTTAGGAGCTTTAAATCCCATTTCTTGGAATAATTGCAAATGAAGTGGTACAGAAGATAGCCATTCATCTCCACGTATTACATGTGTAGTTCCCATTAGGTGGTCGTCAACAGCATGTGCAAAATGGTATGTAGGTAATCCGTCTGATTTTATAATAATTATATCTTGATCATTTTCTGGGAAATCTACATTTCCTTTAATAACATCTTTGTGTTTTATTTTTCTATCTTCTCTTCCTGGAGACTTAAATCTTATTATAAATTTTTCTCCATTTTTTACTTTTTCAATCATTTCTTCAACAGAATATTTTCTGCAATGTGCCCAAACTCCATAATATCCAGTTCTTACTTTTGCAGCTTCTTGTTTTGCTCTTATTTGTTCTAAATCTTCTGGTGTACAGAAACATAAATAGGCTTTTCCTTGTTTTAACATATATTTTGCATATGCTTGATAAATTTCTTTTCTCATTGATTGTTTATATGGACCATAGTTTCCAATTTCGTCTGTATCATTTATTTGTCCTTCATCTGGAGCCACATCAAAATCTTGAAGCGAGCTTACTATTCTTTCTACTCCTTGCTCTACTTCTCTTTTTTGGTCTGTGTCTTCAATTCTTAAAAAGAATACTCCTCCTGTTTGCATTGCAACTTTTTTTGCAATTAATGATTGATATAATCCTCCTATATGTGCATAACCTGTTGGACTTGGCGCATATCTTGTTACTATTGCTCCTTCTGGTAATTCTCTTCTTTTATATTTTTCTTCATAATATTCTATATCTTTCGCATCCGGAAAAATTAGATTTGCTAAATCTTCATAATTCATTTGCAACATTCCTTTCATTTTTAATTTGTTCCTATATTATACATTAAAGTATAGTTATTTTCAATTGATTTTTAGTATTTTTCGTCAAGCCAGTCCTTTTAAAAAATACCAAACATTTTGAACGTTTGGCATTTTAAACTTCAGCTTATATTTCCATTATAATTGGTATAATCATTGGATTTCTCTTCGTTTTTGAGAAAATATAATCTCTTAAATTTTCTTTAACTGAGCTTTTTATAGTTCCCCAATCACGAAGACCTTTTTCTTCACATTTAAATACTTCACGTTTTACAACAGCTTTTACATCTTCCATTAAATTTTCAGATTCTCTAACATATACGAATCCTCTTGAAATTACATCTGGTCCTGCAACAACCTCTCCAGTTGAAGAATCAAGTGTTAATACTATTACGATTAATCCGTCTTGTGATAAATGTTGTCTATCTCTTAAAACTACACTTCCAACATCTCCAATTCCTAATCCGTCAACTAAAACTCTTCCATTTGGTACAGTTCCAGTAAATTTAGCTTCTTCTTCGTTCATTTCTAGTACTCGTCCATTTTCAAGTAAGAAAATGTTTTCAGGCTCAATTCCCATAAGTTGTGCCGTTTCACTATGAGCTTTTATTTGTCTATACTCTCCATGAACAGGTATAAAGTATTTTGGTTTAGCAAGAGCTAATATTAACTTTTGTTCCTCTTGACACGCATGTCCTGATACGTGTATATCAGCAAGTGAGCTGTATACTACTTCTGAACCAATTTCCATTAAATCATCAATTACTTTTGATACATATTTTTCGTTTCCTGGAATTGGTGTGGCAGATATTATTACTAAATCATTTTGTGTAATTTTAACTTTTTTATGTTCTCCTGATGCCATTCTTGTTAGTGCTGACATTGGCTCTCCTTGACTTCCTGTTGTTAAAATTACAAGTTGTTCTGGTGTGTAAGTATTTATCATGTCAATGTCTATAAATAAATTGTCTGGACAATCTATATATCCTAATTCTCTGGCTGTTTTTATAATATTTACCATACTTCTTCCACATACCGCAACTCTTCTTTGATATTTTATTGCAGAATTTACTATTTGTTGTATTCTGTGTACATTTGAAGCAAACGTTGCAACTATAATTCTTTTGCTACAGTTAGAAAATAAATTATCAAATACATGTCCTACTGAACGTTCTGACATTGTAAATCCTTTTCTCTCTGCATTTGTGCTATCAGACATTACTGCAAGTAGCCCTTCATTTCCAAGTTCTGCAATTCTGCCTAAGTCCATAAGCTGACCGTCTATTGGTGTATAATCAACTTTAAAGTCACCTGTGTGTAGAATGTTTCCAACTGGTGTTTTTATTGCAAAAATTACTGAATCTGGTATACTGTGTGAACTTCTTATAAATTCAACATTAAAATGCTTTCCTGCTTTTATTGTTTGTCCTTGTTCAACTATATTCATTTTTGCACTTCTTAATAATTTGTGCTCTTCTAATTTATTATTTATTAACCCAACTGTTAATTTTGTTGCATATATTGGCACATTTATTTGTTTTAGGAAATATGGTATTCCTCCTATATGGTCTTCGTGCCCATGTGTTATGAACATTCCTTTTATTTTTTCTTTATTTTTTACTAGGTATGTTACATCTGGAATTACTAAATCTACTCCTAACATGTCATCTTCAGGGAATGTTAATCCACAATCTACTATTATTATTTCATCTTCATATTCAAATACCGTGATGTTTTTTCCTACTTCGTGTAATCCTCCTAATGGTATTATTTTTAGTTTTGATTTTTTGAAAATGCTATTTTCTCTCTTTGCATTTCCTTTTCTATTAGTTGTTCTTGTAGTTCTTGTTCCTCTTGTTTTTCTATTTATGATTCCCTTCACTTCATTATTTGCATTTAAACTTTCATTTTGATTTGCATCAACATTTATGTTCGCAGCTAGTTGTTCATTTTCACTTATATGTGTGCTTTCTTCATCGCTTTTGTTTTGATTCTCAGTTATATTTGTTTTTGCATTTCTGTGTGTAGTTCTTCTTTGTCTGTTATATGGTCTTCTTCTTACCTCCTTTTTTGTTTCTACGTTATTTACTGTTGTTTCATTTCCTTCTACAAGTACTTCTTCTTTTACTTGTTCTTCTGTCTTTCTTTTCAAAATGATTCTCCTTTCTCTTTTCTTCTCAATTTTATTTTACGTATTTTCTCCTATTTTTAAACGCTTCTCTTTTTCTTTTTACTTATATTTTTATTTTTTTCATCAACAATTAAAAACTAGTTTATTTTTCCATAAACTAATTTTTTTATATATTTAATTGCTTTTTGGGTTATCTCTTTTTATTTTTTCGAGCAGCATTCTCAAAAATCTTTTTATTTATCTCTTTTCTAATACATAAAAACAAAATCTCTTATTTGTGCTTTTTGCACTCTCATGCCCTCCATTATAACATATATGTCGAGTAAAGTCAATCAATTTTTGAGGTATTGCAGTCACACAATTTTTGAGGTGTTACAGGCAATTATTTAGATATAACGGTCAAATTTTGAGGTATTACATGCATAATCATTTTTTAATTTTTAATCTTTTATTTCTTATCATATACTTTTGTTGCATTTATTAAGCATTCATTATTTTCATATATAATTATACTATTGAACTCGCTTTCAGTTCCTTTATAAAATATAGTTTTTAGATTTTCACAATTATTAAATGCTGAAGAATATATGCTTTGTATACTATTTGAAAAAGTAATACTATTCAATTGTGTACAATTTTCAAAAAGGTCATTAGAAATATAAGTTAAATTTTCTGGTAACACTATATTTGTTAAACTTTTACAATCATAAAAAGCCCTCCAGCCAAGATTCTCTAAACTCTCTGGCAATACTATGTTTGTTAGATTTTCACATGAACTAAATGCACCAAAGCCAATATTTTTCACTTCTTCTGATAATACTATATTTCTTAAGCTTGTACAATTGCAAAAAGCATAATACCCTATTTGTGTTACACTATTTGGAATTATTATTTCATTTAGATCTGTACAAAAAGGAAACGTATAATCTTTTATTATTGTAACAGTTTCAGGAATTTCTACTTTAGTTAATGGAGAATATACAGTTCCAGAATGGTCGCTATTTCCACCCAATTTCGCAATAGATGTAATTGGTAAATCATCATAAGAACTTGGAATTCTTATCTCGGTAAGTGATTTTCCATCTTCTGTTAAACCCACTATATGAGCTTCTGTATCAGTAGTTTCGAATATAAAATACTTTTGATCTGTTGCAGTTTTATCCCATTGTTTTGCATTGAAAATTTCTCTATCTTTTGATATTTTATAGTTGTCATTTTTGTAATCTGCAGATAAATTTGCTCCATCTATTGTTACTACTGCATTTTTATCTGTTTTTTTAAGTTTGTCTTCTAAAAATGCTCTTTTTTCTTCTTGTGTCATACTATTTATATTTGTTTCAAGATACAGACTGTCTACTGCAATTTGTACTTCTTCATACGCTTGTCCTTCTTCTGTATTTTCTTTTGCTTGTTGAGCTCTGTTTATTATTCCATTATCTCCTGTTAATACATTTAGCGTTACCCCTGCTAGTATTATTAATACTAAAATTGTTATTATTAATGCAATTAAAGTTATTCCTTTTTCATTTATTTTTATCCTCATTTTATCCTCCTTAAACTTTTTATAAATATTTTATTTTTAGTTTAAAAGCGGATGTCCTTTATTTTTTGGATTTTTTTGCTTTATACAAGAATGTATTTTAATTTCTAAACTGTAAATATGTAG
>JAFTFU010000061.1 GCA_017458285.1 Clostridia bacterium
CTATTTAAGGACATCTATCCCTGAAAAAATAATTTTTTATTATATGCATAAGAAGTTTTCTAAAACTATAGCCAATTATAAGCCTGAATGGTTAAAACCAAAAGAAATAGATATTTTTATACCAGAATTAAATATTGGTATAGAATATGATGGATACTATTATAATAAAGATATAAGACATGATATAGAAAAAGATGATTTATGTTCTAAAAATAATGTAAAAATAATTAGAGTTAGAGAAAAGAAAGCAAAATCTATCAACTCAAGTGCTATCATATACAACATAAAAGTAGATAATAATACAGATTATACATATGTAGAAGATGCTTTATCGTTTTTAAATAGCTACCTTAACATAGATTTAGACTATAATATTAGACGTGATTTAGATGATATACTAAAAATGATTAATTTTATGGAAAAAGAAAACTGCATATCCAAAACAAATCCAGAAGTTTTACAAGAGTGGAATTACGAAAAAAATGATAAACTAGGTATTACTCCAGATAATATAAGCAGTGGAAGTGCATTAAAAATATGGTGGAAATGTAAAAAAGGTCATGATTATCAAGCTATTGTTTCAAATAAAGTAAATCAACAGACGAAATGTCCGTATTGTGCAAATAAGAAAATCATAATAGGATTCAATGATTTAGCAACAACCAATCCTGAATTATTAGAAGAATGGGACTATGAAAAAAATGATAAATTAGGAATTAAACCAGAAAATGTTGTTTTAAATTCAACTAAAATGATTAATTGGAAATGTAAGAATGGTCATGAATGGGTAACAACATTAAATAATAGAGCTAGAGGTTCAAATTGCCCATACTGTTCAGGAAGATATGCTATTAGTGGAGAAAATGATATTGCTACATTATTTCCAGAATTATTAAAAGAATGGGACTATGAAAAAAATGACAAATTAGGAATAAAACCACAGAATGTAAAGAAAAATACAGATAAAAAGGTATGGTGGAGATGTGAAAAAGGTCATGAATATCAATCTTCAATTGTTAATAGAACGAAATCAAATGGAACATGTTGCCCTTATTGCTTAGGCAATAAAGTTCTTAAAGGTTTTAATGATATGGCAACAACGAACCCAGAACTATTGAAAGAATGGGATTATAGTAAGAATACTATAAAACCTGATGAAGTAACTAAGGGAACTCATAAAAAAATTTGGTGGATTTGTAATAACAACCATAGCTATGAAGCAACTATCCCAGCTCGAAGAACTGGCACAGGCTGTCCATACTGTTCAGGAAACAAAGTTTTAACTGGATTTAATGATTTAGTAACAACCAATCCTGAATTACTAAAAAAGTGGGATTATGAAAAGAATGATAAATTAGGAATTACTCCTAAATCGATTAGTAAAAGTTACAGTAAGAAAGTATGGTGGAAATGTAAAAATGGTCATGAATATCAAAGACATGTATATAATGAAAGAAATGGTAGTGGTAGATGTCCTATTTGTAAAAAATTAAAGATATAAACAATTTTATTTGACATTTATAAAATAAGTGTGTATAATAAATATAGGAAATGGAGAAACCACAAACGTGGTTTTGCCAAGAAAATGTGTAAACTCACATCTACTCGTCAAAGTACAGATGTGAGCTTTTTTTATTTATGTAGTTGCTTATCAACCCAGTTCTTATACAGAACTGCTGTCAAGGCAACGTTTAATGTTAAAGAAAACATTAAGGATATTATAAAAAATAGTATCACTTTAACCATAAACATCACCACCCTTCCTACGAAGATTCGTAAAATTGGTGGCAAAAACCACATCTGCTTATTCTCATTTCCTATGTCAGTTAGTATAACATATATTTTACAATAAAGCAATAGAAAACAAACAAATATTTGTAAAATATTTTTAATAAAATTACTTGATTTTTATTTAGTAATCTGTTAATATATTTATAAGCTGATTGATTTTATATCAATCGTCAAGAGAGCCGACGAGTTGTAAATGTCTACGTCGTTGGCACCAAAGGTGGATTTACTCGAACTTGCGAAAAGTATTGCTATAAGCGAGTTCTAAGTAATCCGAAAATTGAATATCATATCATTTTAAAAAGTCAATTTACATTGGCTTATTTTTTTATTTATTTTATGAGAAATTCCATAAAAAGGTAAAATAGCCTCAAAATATTGAAAAAAGGAGGATTTTGTGATATGATATCAACAGTTAAAAAAGAAATAACTATTCAAAATGAATTACTTTCAAAAATCAAATGGGCTTGCACTTTTAGTAATTGTGAACCAAAGATAAAGAACGGTAATTTGAGAAAACTTGAAAAGTTTAATGTTGCTTATGTAGAACCACATAAAGCCATAATCAAAGATAAAACATATTTATTTTTTAATTATCACGACTATTTCTACATAAACGATTTAACAAACAAGTACCCTCTCTCAAGTTTAAGAGAAATTATCAGGGCTAATTAATACTAAAAGTTATTTTTGTTTTTAAGTAAGGCATAATTTATAATAATAATTTAGGTGTTAGTTGGTAAAGTTACTATTCTAACACCTTTTTTGTTAGAAAATTGGAGGTCGTTTAATGGAAAGTACTGAGCTTGAATGTAATGAAAAAAAGAATGTTGCAGGAATTTATATTCGTGTAAGCACAGAGGATCAAGCAAGAGAAGGATTTAGTTTAGGAGAACAAAAAGAAAAACTTGAAGCTCTATGCAAATATAAAGGATATGAGGTTTATAAAGTATATAAAGATGCAGGAATATCTGCAAAAGATATTACACATAGACCACAATTCCAGCAAATGCTAGAAGATATGAAAGCAGGAAAAATAAATTATATAGTCGCATATAAACTTGATAGAGTAACTCGTAGTGTAAAAGACTTGGAAACA
>JAFTFU010000062.1 GCA_017458285.1 Clostridia bacterium
AAGATGCAAATCAAAAAACATTTACATCACTAAAGCTTGAAAATCAAACAATATCAGTAGGTAATGAAATTGAAATATCAAAAGAAGTATATATAAAGATATTACCTTCTGTTAACTCTACAAATGTAGAAAAAATTGAAGCAGGAACAAAAGCAGAAGTTACGAATATAGTAAACAAATGGTATAAAATTGAAGTAGGAGATAAAGCAGGTTGGTTAAGAATAGAACAATAGTAAGCATAACACTAGGATATATTATAGGTATAATTTGGGGACTATACTTAAATATAAGTATAGTCCTGTTGTATATCATAATTTTTTTCGGATATAAAATTTTAGGAATTTTTAAAATTTGTAGAAAAATCCTAAGATACATCAAAATAAATTTTAATCAAAAAACAATAATTCTAATTATATTAGCATCTATAATTTCAAGTACAATAACAATGGTATTAAACAATAAATACAATAATTTATATAAAGATGTAACAGAAGTAACTGCAATTGCTAAAGTTGTAAGTAATAAAACTGAAAAGCAATATAAAGATATTTATAAAATCAAAATTATAGAATTAAATAATTTACCCAAATACAAAGATACATATTTAAATATTGAAGTAAACAAAAGTAAAAAATTAAAATATGGAAGTTATATCAAAATAAAAGCTAATTATAAAGAGCCAGAAACACAAAGAAATTATGGAGGATTTGACTATAAAGAATATTTAAAAACACAAAAAATATATGGCACACTAGAAAAAAGTAATGTTTTAGAAATCAAAAAAGAAAATTCAAAAGAAATATTTGTAATATCAAATAAAATATTTTTATCAATAAAACAATTAATTGAAAATAAATTTAATCCAGAAGAAAGTTCAATAATTTTAGGAATTCTATTAGGATACACCCAAAATATAGATGAAGATGTAAAAGAAAACTTTTCAAATAGTAATATTTCGCATATTTTAGCAGTATCAGGAATGCATATAACTTATATAGTTTTACTTGTAAGCATAATCTGCGAAAAAATAAGTGGAAAGAAAATAAGTAAAATAGTCACAAGTTTTGTATTAATTGCATATATGCTAATTACAGGATTTGGAGCATCTGTTGTAAGAGCAGGTATAATGGGAATTTTAAGACTTTTATCTAAAGTGATGTATAGAAAAAATGATACATGTACATCAATTTCAATTGCTATACTTATAACTTTAATATATAATCCATTTTTAATAAAAAGTATAAGTGTAGTTCTTTCATACTTAGCAACTATAGGTATTCTGCTTTTGAACAAAAATATTTTGAAATTTCTTAGTAAAATAAAAATAAAGAAAAAAGGTCATTTATATAGACATAAATATACAATAAACAAAAATGTTTTAAAAATTTTAAAACAATTATATGAAATACTTTCAGTAAGTTTTTCTGCTCAAATTTTTATATTTCCAATTATTATAATTTATTTTCACAAAATAGGATTAACATTTTTTATAACAAATTTTTTTGTAAGTTTAATAATAGGACCAATTATCATAATAAGTTTTATTTTTTTAATATCAAGCGGTTTAAATTTACAATTGAGTTTAATTGTAAAAAATATTTTTAGTTTTTTTATCCAAACACTTCTAAAAATTGCAGAAATAGGTGCAAAAATTCCATTAAGTAAGATATGGGTTACAACTCCGAAATGGTGGCAAATAATTTTATATTATTTAGCAGTGATTCTAATTAATTTATTGTATGGATTATTTATAAAAATAGAAAAAAGTACATTTGAAAAAAGAATAAAAAATTATTTTTATTTAATAAAATATAAGTCTAAAAATAAAATTAAAAAAATAGCTGTAATACTTGTAATTGTAATAGTTTTGATAAATATTTTTAAAGTACACAATTTGAAAATTTACTTTGTTGATGTTGGTCAAGGAGATTGTACTTTAATTGTAACCCCAAGACAAAAGAAAATTTTGATAGATGGAGGAGGAAGCACTTTCTCAGATATTGGAAAAAATACTTTAATTCCATATTTACTAAATAGAAATATTAGTAAATTAGATTATATAATAGTCAGTCATTTTGATACTGACCATGTTCGGACGGGCTTTTAACTGTTATGGAAGAACTTAAAGTTAATACTGTAGTTATTTCAAGGCAAGGAGAGGATAGCGAAAATTATCAAAGATTTAAAGAAATAGTAAAAGACAAAAAAATAAATGTTATGGTTGTAGGACAGGGGGATAAATTAAAAATTGAGAAAGATTTATACTTTGATATTATATGGCCTAATAATTCAAAATTAATAACAGAAAATGTTTTAAATAACAATTCTATAGTTTGTAAATTATATTATAAAAACTTTTCTATGCTTTTTACAGGAGATATTGAAGAAGCATCTGAAAAACAAATTCTACAAGTGTATAGAAATAATCTTTCAGTACTAAAATCTACTATTTTAAAAGTAGGACATCATGGTTCTAAAACTTCATCAACACAAGATTTTATAAATGCAGTAAATCCTAAGATTGCGTTAATTGGAGTTGGAGAAAATAATAAATTCGGTCATCCAAATGAGGTTGTGTTAGAAAGATTAGAAAATTTAGGTAGCCAAATATATAGAACAGATAAAAATGGAGAAATAATGCTCAATATAGATAGCAAAGGAAGATTAAAATATAAGAAATTTATAGAACAAGAGAAGTTAATAAATTGAACTGGTTACAAATTTGTTTTAAATTAACAAAAAAAGTTTTACTGATGCAACCAAAATTTGTGACTGCGTTAGTAAATGAAAATAATATCATAAAAGCGACTAAAAAAGGGAAAACCAGAAGAACAATGCAAAGGTTCACTAAATGTAAGATTAGGAACAGAACTTCACACAAAAGCAAAAATGAAATCAATAGAGAAAAACATCTCAATAAATGAGCTTATAAAAGAAGCGGTTATGGCATATTTAAAAACAAATTAATAAAAGCTACTTAATTAAAAATAATAGAAATATGCATACAATAGAAATTCCTGGAAATAATAACAATAAGATTATTTGAAGGGAATGACTGCACATGAAAAATAAAATAAAGATTTTTATAATAATAGTTTCTTTAATAATTATAGGAAGTATATTAACTGTTGTAATATTTAATAAAATCAGAAATAAATCTATATTAAAAGAAAATACACAAATCTCTGAAGAAAAAAAAGAAGAAATATTTGATGAGTGTACAGATGAGTATGAATTAAGTAAAGAAAATGAAATAACAGAAGCAAATTCGGCAGACGAAAAAGTTTCAGCAAACGCTATATTAATTTTAAAAAAATTTTATTTAGGTTGTGAACATACAATTAATGAATATGTTGAAATACCACAAGATGTAGTAAATATGACAGAAGATGAAGTAAAGGCGGAATATCCTGAATGGGAAGTAATAGGCTTTTCGCCGTCAGAAGTTATTTTATATAAAGAGATAGCAGGAAATTGTAATGAACATTATTTATTGAAAACAGAAGAAGGAAAAGTGGTTATTTACAATATTTTGGATAATGACGAGTTGCAGCTAAAAGAAAAGACAGACATTGCTGCAGAGTATTTACCTGAAACAGATTTAATAAATATGCAAGAGGGGATAAAAATATTCGGAAAAGAAGAGCTAAATCAAATTATGGAAGATTTTGAATAATACTTGTAAAACAAGATAATAATAAATTTTAATTAATTAAAAATCAAAAAATCTAAACTGAAGTAGACAAGTTAGGATAACTCAGTTTAGGTTTTTTGTTTAGATTTTAACAATTGTGAAAGAGTATAAATACTTGTTAGTATTAATATATAAGGTTTTTAGCTACATTTGCGATGGTTTCTTTATATTATCGTTTGAAGAACGTGGGCTATTGCTACACATTTTTTCATATTCTTTGCATTTTATTTTGTAATCCATTTGCATGCACAAATATTTGTAGTAAGTGTAGGCTTGCTCATATTGAGAAATAGGATTGAACATTGGGTCTTTGTACATATCATTTTCTTGAGAATCAAATTGCATATAAGGTGGATAGTTTGAGTAATCCATAAGTAATTCGTATGATAAAAATCATACACTCCTTTCATTAAAATTTCTTTCTAATTAGATTGTATTAACAAACTAAAAAAATATGACATAAAAAAGTATATAAAATTTTCTAAAAATATTATTTTAAAGAAAATTTTATATACAGATAATTTTTGATTAAATTAAAAAAAGGAGTCATATTTTTTTCCATATGTAGAAATATTAAAAATTCTTTCATTTTCATTTTGAACAGAAATATTAATTTCAATATATTCTGGAGGTAAAGCGTCTTGTATAATTTTGCCCCACTCAACAATACAGATTCCAGAATTAAAATATTCTTCTCCACCAATTGCATAAAATTCGTCTACATCAGATAAACGATATACATCAAAATGAAATATTTTTAAATCTTTTGCATCATATTCGTTTACTATTGTAAATGTTGGACTTGAAATTTCTTGCTCTAAATTAAAATAACTTAAAAAGCCCTCTGTAAATTTTGTTTTGCCAGCACCTAAATCTCCATTTAGGACTATTATGTCCCCAACGCTTAATTTTGAGGCTAAATTTTTAGCAAAATCCATTGTATCTTGTTCTGAATGAGAAATATATTCTAAATTAATCATCTTAAAATCCTTTCGTTTTTTGTATATATTAACATGAAAAAAGAAAAAAGTCTATATATTAATTTTTAAAAATTTAACATTTTTTATCAGAGAGCAGAGCAAGTGCGCTTACTTAGACAAAATGTTAAAATAAAAAATACACATTTTGAATGAGAGAGCAGAAAAAGTGTGCTTACTTAGACAAAATGTTAAAATAAAAAAATAAAATGTAAAAATACTGTGAAAAATATTGACTTATAAAAAGTCAAAATGATATACTATGTAAAACAAAAAAGAAAAAGAAAGAGGAATGAGAAATGCAAACGAAAAAAGTAATAAAATACATAATTTTAATAATAATATTAATAGGATTAAATCTAATAGGAAACAGTCAAGTACAAGCTATAACACAAACGGTAAGTAGTGATGTAAATTCAATTGACAATTCAAAATATCCAGGGATACAATCAATGATAAAAAGCTTACAAAATGAGCATCCAAACTGGAAATTTAAAATTTTATATACAGGTTTATCATGGGATGAAGTAATTGCAAATGAATATGTTGGACATGGTAATTCGCCAAAAAACTTAGTAACATCAACACATACAGGAGAATGGCTATGCTCAATATGTGGAAGCAGAGCATATGACAATGGAAGTTGGAGATGTGCATCAGAAGTTGCAATAAAATATATGATGGACCCTAGAAATTCAATAAACAATTCAGATCTATTTCAATTTTTAGAATTAACATATACAGAATGTGACTATAACAGTATTTATTCAATGGTTAAAGGAACATTTTTAGAAAATGAAAGTTATATAAACACAATAATAAAAGCAGGAAAAGACAATAATGTAAGTCCATTTTACATAGTAGCATTAATATTACAAGAACAAGGCTCAAAAGGAAGTTCAACTATATCTGGAACATATTCAGGATATGAAGGATACTACAATATCTTCAATATCAATGCAACAGGAAATGGTTCTGACACAATAATAAGAAACGCACTTGCATATGCAAAATCAAGAGAATGGAATACAATAGAAAAAGCTATAGAAGGTGGAGTGGAAAAAATAGCAACAAGCTATATTGCAAGAGGACAAAATACATTGTATTTCCAAAAATTTGATGTAGAAAATTCAGACGGAAACCTATATTGGCACCAATATCAACAAAATGCTTTAGCTGCACAAAATGAAGGTGTAAAAATGAGAAAAACATTTGAAAATATTAATGCATTTGAATCAGCATACACATTCATCATACCAGTATATGAAAATATGCCAAATGCAATTTGTCCAATGCCAAACAAAGATATCACAGCAAATCCAGTATCAACAGATATTGTAAGAGTTAATGTAAGTTCAACTCTAATTTTAAGAGACGCACCAGCTGGAAACTATAAGAGCACATTAAGTGCAGGAGAGTTAGTTACAAGAATAGAAAAAGCAACAGAAAAAGTAAATGGTACATATTGGGATAAAGTTATGAAATCAAACGGAACAACAGGATATGCAGCAAGAGAAACATATGAGAAAGAAACACAATATAAATTATATCTAGTGCCAATAAATGAAGAAAGCAATGAAGCGCCACAAGATAGTAACGCTAACAATGAAAACGAAGCAAATGACCCAAATAATCAAAAAGAAACCACACAATTAACTGAAATAAAAACAACGGAAATAAATATAAACAATGAAAATAATACAATAACAGTGGTTCCAGGAGTTACAATTCAAAGTATTATAGACACAACAAAAAATCAAATTACAGTTAAAGATACATCAGGAAACTTAGTTGGAAACACAGCAACACCAGGAACAGGATATGTAATAAATGATAAATACAAAGTTGTACTACTTGGAGATTCAAATGGAGATGGAAAAGTTTCATCAGCGGATTATATTAATATAAAAAATCATATATTAAAAAAATCTATGCTAGAAAATGAAAATAGTAAAGCGGCAGATGTCAATGAAGACGGAAAAATTTCATCAGCAGATTATATAAAAATAAAAAATTATATGCTGGGAAAAGATGTTTTCTCAGTAAAATAACAAAGGAGAAACAATGAAAAACTTAAAATTTAAAAGTATAATTACGATAATTATGACAATTATTATTATGTTTATATTAAAAAACAATAGTAATGCTGTAGGAACATTTTCAGCAATTATATCATCAACAAAAGTAAATGTTGACGATATAATTACAGTTAAAGTAAAAGCGAATAATTGTGCAGGAAGTTACAGTATAACTGCTAATAACTCGAATGTTAGTATTGTAAGCTCAGGAAGTGGTTTTATAGATAATAGTTCAGAAGAATGGACTTTTAAAGCTAATAAAGCGGGAACAGTAACAATAACTGCTAAACCAATTGATATGACAGATTATGACAATAATGAAATAGATGTAGAAAAAAATAGTAAACCTTTTTCAATTACTATTAATGAAAAAACAATTGCAAACAATAATGACAATAATAATAATAACAACAGCAACAGTAATAGTAATAGCAGTAACACTACAACAAAAACTACGACAGAAACAAAATCATCAAATGCAAATTTAAGCAATTTAGGAATAAAACCAGCTGAATACGACTTTAATGATTTTACACATGATAAATTAAGCTATACTGCAACTGTACCATATGAAACTGAAAAAGTAAGTGTATGGTATAGTTTGCCTAAAAATCCTAATAATACATCTGAAAAATTAAAATCAACTGTAAAGGTAAGTGGCGGAAGCAAATTATCAGTAGGAAATAATGAAATTAAAGTTACAGTAACAGCAGAAGATGGAAAAACAACAAAAACATACACAATAAATGTCACAAGACAAGCACAAAAAACTGAAGAAAATAATGCAACAGAAACCCAAAATGAGAAAACACAAGAAGAACTAGAAGAAAAACAAGAAAACGAAAATGAAGTTGTAGCAGAAACAAAAGGACTAAAAGAGCTACAAATAGAAGGAGTAACATTAACTCCAGAGTTTAGTACAGATGTATATGAATATCAAGCAACATTAACAGAGGATAAAGAAAAACTAGACATAACTGCAAATACTACATCAGAAGAAGAAACAGTAACAATAGCAGGAAACGAAAATTTACAAGAAGGCGAAAATGTAATCAGTATAATAGTATACAATGCAGAAGGCGAAGTAGAAGCTACATATCAAATAACAGTAACAAAAGACCTTACAGCCAAAAGTATAGCAGCAAATTCAGAAAATAGCGCAACAAAAAAGAAAAAAATTGACTTTAGTGATGTAAGAGTAAAACTAATATTGTTAGTAATAATATTAGTAATAATTGCAATAATCTTACTAAGAGTATTAATAGGAACAGGAAGACAGATGTCAGAATATGATGAAGATGAAGAAGATTATGATGAAGAAGACGAAAATGAATTTAAGCAAGAAGAAAAACAAGAAACTTATGAATATAATGTTTTTAAAGATGAACAATTTGAAATAGAGACAAATGATGAAATAAAAGAAAAGAAAAAAAGTTCAAGATTTATGCATAAGAGGAAAGGAAAACATTTTTAAAAATGGGAAAAATAGTATTATTAGATGAATTAAGTATAAACAAAATTGCAGCAGGAGAAGTAATAGAAAGACCGGCATCAGTTGTAAAAGAAATGGTAGAAAACTCAATTGACGCCGGCGCAACAAACATTACTGTAGAAATAAAAAATGGAGGAATATCTTATATTAGAATAACTGATAATGGAAAAGGAATATCAGAAGACGACTTAGAAATGGCGTTTGAAAGACATGCAACAAGTAAAATTAGAAATGCCACAGACTTAGATTCAGTTCAATCAATGGGTTTTAGAGGGGAAGCTTTGGCTAGTATTGCAGCAGTTGCAAATGTAGAACTAGTATCAAAGCCACAAGAACAAGAAAATGGATATAAATTAGTAATTGAAGGTGGAAATATTATTTCAAAACAAACAGAAGGATGCTCAAATGGAACAAGCATAACAGTTAGCAAACTTTTCTTTAATACGCCTGTAAGATATAAATTCTTAAAAAAAGATTACACAGAATCTGGTTACATAGAAGATGTAATTACAAGAGTTGCACTAAGTTATCCTAATATTGCAATAAAACTTATTAATTCAGGTAAGACAGTAATACAAACAAACGGAAATGGAGATATAAAGGCTGTTATATATAGCATTTATGGGAAAGACATTGCAGAAAAAATAATAACAGTTGATTATCAATATGAAGATATAAAAATTACTGGAGTGATAGGAAAGCCAGAAATTGCAAGGTCAAATAGAAGTAACCAAATATTCTTTGTAAATAAAAGATATATAAAAGACAAAATACTACAATCAGCAACAGAACAAGCATTTAAAGGAATGATACCACTTGGAAAATTTGCATTTTTAAGTTTGAATATTGACATGAATCCTAATAAAGTTGATGTAAATGTTCATCCTGCAAAATTGGAAGTAAGATTTGAAGAAGAAGACAAAATCTTCAAAGCTGTTTATCATGCAATAAAAGATTCATTAATAAAAGGAAACTTTAGTGATAATCCTATTTATCAAAAAGAAAAACAAGATGCAGTAAAAACAAGTTTTGCAAATATAGCAAGCAATAATACACAAAACAATAATACAAAAATAAAAATGAAATCAACAGAAGAATTATTAGCAGACATAATGAAAAGAGCAGAAGAAAATACGCAATTAAAAAGTAAGATAGTCACAGAACGTGGAAATAATTTACCAAATTTAGAAAAGATATTAGAGGAAAACACTGCAAATAGTAACACAAATATAGAAAATTCTAACAATGAAAATAGAAATATAATAGAAGAAATTGTAAAACAAAGAGAAAGTCAAAATGAGAGCAATAACGAAAAAACAAATGCTCAAGAAGATACATTAAAAGAAAAAACAAAAGCAACACAAAATGCGCTAGCTAGCGTAGAAGAAATACTGGCTAGTTTGGAAAAAGGGCAAAAAGAATTCACAGATATGGTAAAACATAATGCAAACACACAAGAAAGTGGGCAGAATATTACACAATTTAGCCAAGTTAAAGACTCTGAAGTAGACAAAGTACAAGCTCAAGACAATGTAGCAGAAAATGTGCAAGCTAGACATGCCGAAGACTATACAGCGGATAATACACAAGTTAGAAATGCGGAAAATTATGTAATAAATAATACGCAAGCTAGGCCTGTAGAAGACTATGAAACAGAAGAAGCAAAACAAATTAATCAAGAAAATCAAATAAACAAAGCAAATTTAGAAGAAGTGTTAGAAGAGCTAGATGAAGCAAACAAGCAAACTTTAGCAGAAGATGAGCAAGAATTTGATTTTGAAGAAATGTATTTAAAAACATTTGGAAGAAAACCACAAACAATAACAAACAACGAAGAAATTTATATAGAAAACTACAATTTAGAAAACTCATTTAGTGGAAAAGCATCAAAAGAAAATGTATCGATATTTGAAAATAGAGAAGAATTTACAATCCCTCCATATAAAGTAGTCGGAATTGTATTTAATACATACATCGTAATAGAAATGAATGACGAAATGTATGTAATAGACCAACACGCAGCACATGAAAGAATTTTATATGAAAAAGTAAAGGAAAACTATTATACAAACAATCAAGAAAACACACAATTAATGTTATTGCCTGATGTAATAACATTAAGTCATAAAGAAATGGAAATAGTAAATGAAAATATGCAAATGTTTGAAAAAGCAGGATTTATTTTAGAAGAATTTGGAGAAAACACAATAAAATTATCAGGTGTACCAGACATGTGCATAGATTTAGACACAAAAGAATTATTCTTAGAAACATTAGACGAAATAATTTCGCTTGGAAGAACAGCAAAACAAGAAATTGAAGAAAGATTTATTGCAACAGTTGCATGTAAAGCTGCAGTAAAAGCAAATATGGCGCTAGATGAGCAAGAAGTAAAAGCATTAATGGATAAATTATTAAAACTACCAAATCCATTTACTTGCCCACATGGAAGGCCAACTTCAATAAAAATGACAAAATATGAAATTGAAAGAAAATTCTCAAGAAAATAAAAATCAAATACCTCACCATAAGCACATGTCTTATCAAAATTGACGTGTGCTTTAAGGGAAGGAGAATAGGAATATGAAAAAGCCAAAAGTTATAGTAATATGTGGACCAACAGCTTCAGGAAAAACGGCGCTATCAATTGAACTTGCAAAAAAAATAAATGGAGAGATTGTATCAGCAGACTCTATGCAAATATATAAAGACATGGATATAGGGACAGCAAAACCGACAAGTGAAGAAATGCAAGGAATAAAGCACTACTTACTAGATTTTGTATCTCCAAATGAAAGATATAGCGTAGCAGATTTTAAAAAAGAAGCAAAAAAGGCGATTAATGAAATAATAAATAAAGGAAAAACTCCAATAGTGGTTGGAGGAACTGGACTATATGTAGATAGCTTAATTTATGAAATAGAGTACAAAGAAATAGAATTTGACGAACAATATAGAGCAAAGCTAGAAAAAATAGCAGAGCAAGAAGGATTAGAAAAATTATATAAAAAAGCAATAGAAATAGATAGCTTAGCAATGGAAAAAATAAGTCCAAATGATAAAAAAAGAATAATGAGGGTTTTGGAAATTTATCATGCCACAGGAAAAAACAAAACTGAGCAAGAAAAAGAGTCAAGAAGAGAACCTGATTTTGATTACAAAGTATTTGCAATAGATATGGATAGGCAAGTGCTTTATAATAGAATAAACCTAAGAGTTGATATAATGCTAGAAAATGGACTGATTGAAGAAGTAAAAATATTAAAAGAAAAATACAATAAATTTCCAACAGCAATGCAAGGATTAGGATATAAAGAAGTTGTAGAGTATTTAGAAAACAAAATTACATATCAAGAAATGGTAGAAAAAATCAAACAAGAAACAAGAAGATATGCAAAAAGACAATTAACATGGTTTAGAAAAAATAAACAAACAATTTGGATTGATGCATACAAATCAATGGAAGAAAGAGTAAACCAAATTCTTTTAGAAAGCTAAAATAACATGCAATTTTAGGTATTTAAAATTAGAAAAAAATGAATAGGAGAAATACAGTTGAATAATAAAGGAAACTTAAAGATAAGCAAAATATTTGTAATAATTTTGGTTATAATATTTATTATATACTTATCATATATAATGTATTTGTTATTATCAAACAAATCTGATACATTTATTGTAAATGAAGGAACTTTATATAAAGAAGAAACTGTTGTAGGATACATAGTAAGAAATGAAGAATTAGTAACAAACGAAGGAGAAGTTGGAGAAATATTGCCAATAGCTGCTGAAAAGCAAAAAGTAGCAAAAGGAGAGTCTGTTTTTCAATATTATAATTTAAATCAGGACGACATAAAAAATAAAATAAATGAAATAGATTTAAAATTACAGGAAAATTTAAAAACAGAAAGTATTAATCAAACTTCAGAAATAAAGCTATTAGAAAATCAAATAGAAAGTATTTTACAAGAAATTAATAAAGAAACAAATTTACAAGAAATTTCTGAATATAACAAAGAAATAGACAGCTTACTAGAAAAAAAGATAAGCTTTATTGGAACTTCAAGCAATACTGATAAAGCAATCAAAGAACTTATTTCTGAAAGACAAAATATGAAAACCAATTATCAGATAATGCAATTTATGCTAAAGCTCCAGTAAGTGGAATAGTGTCTTATAGAGTTGACGGATTAGAAAACGAATTATCTATAGAAAATGTAGACAAGCTAAGCACGGAAAAATTAGATGAATTAAAAATAAAAACAGGACAAATGATTACATCAAGCCAAACTGAAGGAAAAGTAATAGATAATTTTAAAAATTATTTACTAACAGAGTCAAACTCAGAAGAAGCAAAAAATGCCAAGGTTGGAGACAGTTTAAAAATAAGGCTCTCAACCAATGATGAAGTAGAAGCAAAAGTATATTATAAAAGAGAAGAAAATAATAAAATATTACTAGTATTTGAAATAGATAAGATGACTGAAAAATTAACAGAATATAGAAAAATATCCTTTGATGTAATCTGGTGGAGCAACACAGGACTAAAAGTTCCAAATCAAGCAATATTAACTGATGAAAAAGGATTAAATTATGTAATAAGAGAAAAATCAGGATATAATTCTAAAGTTTTAGTAAAAGTCGACAAATCAAATACAAATTATTCTATTGTTTCGACATATACCGCCAAAGAATTGGCTGAAAAAGGTTGTACACAAGAAGAAATATCATCATCAAAAAAGATAAGATTATATGACGAAATACTTACAAATCCAAGCGCGGACAAGGCAAAATAAAAATATTACAAAAATATTACGAAAAAATTAAGTTTATATTACAATCACAAAAACTATTGACAAAATTAAAAAAAAGTTAGATACTATATGCATGATTAAGAAATGATAAATAAAAGAAAAAATATTAGGAGGTTTTTTTATGTCAGGAGCTATAATAGACAAAGTATGGGGACTATTTGGAATGGATTCAGCACAACCAGAGGAAATAGATGAAGATGAAAACGATTTATATGATATAGAAGATGAAGAAATAGAAGATACTGTTGAGGACAGGAAAATATTTGGAAAGAAAAACAAAATAGTTGCAATGCCACAAAGTCAATCTGTAAAAATGGTAATATCACAACCAACAAATTTTGAACAATCAGAAGAAATCTGTTCATTCTTAAAAGAAAAGAAATCAGTAATAGTTAACTTAGAATATGTAAATAAAGAAGTTGCTAGAAGAATAGTAGATTTCATAAGTGGTGGTGTATATGCACTTAATGGACATATCCAAAAAGTTTCAAACTCAATATTCTTAATTGCACCAACAAACTATGAAATAACAAACGAAATGGCAAGAGAAGAAATAAAAAATAAATTATCTGTATCATGGTTAAAAAACAATAATATAAATTAATTGCAACAGTAAGGAAGGATGGTATATATGATAACACCTTTAGATATTGAAAACAAAAAATTTCCAAGACAAATGATGAATGGATATAGCGTTGAAGAAGTGGATGATTTTTTGGATGAATTAGCAGCAGATTATAGTAAAATGTATAAAGAGGTAACTGAGTTATCTCAAAAAATCGAAGAATTAAATGATAGCATAGCACATTATAAAACTATAGAAGGAACTCTTCAAAATACTTTACTTATAGCACAAACAACTGCTGAAGAAGTAAAAAGTGTTGCAAAGCAACAAGCTGAACAAATAATAAATGAAGCTAAAGGAACTGCACAAAAAGAAGTAGATGATTTAAAACAAGAAATAACAATTAAACAAATGGCATTAGATGATGTAAAAAAACAATTTGACATATATAGAGCCAAAATGGAATCATTATTAATATCACAACTTGAACTATTAAAAGACTTAAAAGATGAATAATAATTTAAAAATAAAATGTTGTCGGAAAATCTAATTTCCAATTCACGTTAAAATAACAAAAGACTATCAATTTTGGTAGTCTTTTTCTAGTAATATTACAGAAATGTTAAATATTTATTACATTTGTGTTAAACCTATTGACTTTACTGAAAAATAGAATAAAATAGTAGTACTATAAAATGGTTATAGAACTAAAAAATATTTTTAAAGTCATACAATTTAGCATGTGCTATTACAGAAAGGAAAGATATATATGAGGATTATAAGTGGCACAGCAAAGGGCACAAAATTATATACATTAGAAGGAACAACAACTAGGCCAACTTTAGATAGAGTAAAAGAATCAATATTTAATATAATTCAAAATGAACTAGAAGATGTAACATTTTTAGATTTATTTTCAGGAAGTGGAGCAATTGGTTTAGAAGCGTTAAGTAGAGGAGCTAAAAGAGCAATTCTATGTGATGAATCTAAAGATGCAATAAAAATAATTAAGTTAAATGCAGAAAAAACACATTTGACCAATAAAACAGAAATTTTAAATTGCGACTTCAAAATTTGTTTGAATAAAATTAATGAAAAAGTGGATATAATTTTTTTAGACCCACCATACAAAACGAATTATATATATGAAGCTTTAGAAATAATACAAAAAAAAGAAATTGCAAATGAAGAAACTTTAATAATATTGGAAACAGAAGACAAGGAAAGAATAAAAAATCAAATACAAAATTTGCAATTCGAAATAATAGACGAAAGAAAATATGGAATAGCCAATATATTATTTTTAAAAAGAAAGAACCTCAATTTAGAAGGGAGTAAAGTTTAACTATGGAAATATTTACATTATTAGAAACAATAGAAGAAATCATAGAAACAAGTAAAAGCATGCCTTTTACAGGTAAAGGAATAATTGATAGAGATGAAGTATTAGATATAATAAAAGAAATTAGGATAAAATTGCCAGATGAGTTAAAACAAGCAAAATGGGTAAAAGAAGAAAGACAAAGAATTTTAGTTGAGGCACAAAAAGAAGCTGATGAAATCGTAAAAGAAGCAGAAAATAGAATAATAGCAATGATAGACGAACATGAAATTACAAGAAAAGCATATGACCAAAAGAACGAAATCATCGAATCTGCAAACGAAATGGCTCGCGAAATTTCACAAGGTACAAAAGAATATGCAGACGGTTTATTATCTTCAACAGAAGAAATTTTAGCAAATACACTTTCAACATTAGAAAACAACATGTCAGAAGCACTTAATATGATGCAAATTGCCTTAGAAGATACAATTAAAACGTTGCAAAATAGTAGAAAAGAATTAAAATAAAGGGATGTTGTATATGGCAAAGAAAAGAAAAAAAGGAAAAACAAATAAACAAAATAATACAAATGTAATTGTTGTGGGCACTGTGTTTTTAAGTGTCCTTTTAATGGTATTAATCTTTACTGAATCAGGTTATGTAGGAATAGGTTTAAGTAACTTCTTAGGAGGAATGCTTGGATGGATAAAATATGTGCTTCCAATATCAATGTTTGTTTATGCAATTAATCTAGCATATAGAAAAAAAGCAGGAAAAACAACACAATATTTAATATTAATATTTTTCTTAGCAGTAGTTGCAAGCGTTTTTGATATTATAAAAGGTGGACTTGATATTAGCAAAAACATGCAAGAAATCATGAAAACGGCCTACAACAATGGAGCAAATTTAGCAGCAGGCGGAGGAGCGATAGGAGCTTTAGTTGCAGTTTATCTAGTTAAATTCTTTGGAAAATTAGGAGCAGTAATAGTAAGTATTGGAGTTGCAATAATACTTTTTGTAGTTACATTCGGAATTGATATTTCTTACATAATTAGCTGTATAGTTGAAAGAATTCTTGAGAGTCGTGAAGTTGATGAAGAAGAACTTGAAGAACAATTAAAAGAACGTGAATTAAGAAGAGCGCAAAGGGAAGAAAAACGCAAAGCAAGAAATGAAGAAAGAATAAGACGTAAGCACGAAAAAGCACAAGAGCAAGAGCAAGAAGAGCAAATGCAAGAACAAAATCAAGAGGATACTAATAAAAAAACTAAGAAGAAAAAATATTCAACAATTCAAGAAGGACCAATTGGTGTTGATGATGGACAAATTGAAATTAACTTAAATGGAAGAAATGTGGAAGAAGAACCTTCAAAATCAAATAAAAAGTACAAACATGATAAAGACGACATAGTTCCATTAGGCATGGAAAATAAAAAAATGGAACCAGATTTTATAGAAAGCAATTTATTTAAACAAGAACAAGAACAAAAAGAGGATAAAACAAAACAAGTTCTTCAATTAGAACACACAGTCACTGTTGAAGATGAAAACTATGAATATCCTCCTATTGAACTATTAAGCATAGGAGAAAAACGTTCAATAAAAGGTGGAGCTAAAGCTTTAACAGATGTTGCAACAAAACTTCAAAAAACATTATATAGTTTTGGAGTATCTGCTAAAGTTGAAAATGTTTCTGTTGGACCTGCAATTACTAGATATGAACTTAAACCTGCAGAAGGTGTTAGAGTAAGCAAAATTGCAAATCTTGCAGATGATATCGCACTTAATTTAGCTGCTGAAACAATAAGAATTGAGGCTCCAATACCTGGAAAACAAGCAGTTGGTATTGAAGTTCCAAATAAAGAAAAAGAGGCTGTTCATTTACGTGATGTAATTGAAAGTGATGCTTTCCAAAATAACAAATCTAAATTAAGTGTAGCATTAGGAAAAGACGTTGCAGGAAATACAATAGTTGCAGACATTGCTAA
Organism: Clostridia bacterium; assembly: GCA_017458285.1. Classification (GTDB taxonomy): domain Bacteria; phylum Bacillota; class Clostridia; order TANB77; family CAG-508; genus CAG-269. Next base: position 16,936 of record JAFTFU010000062.1, read on the forward strand.
AATGCCTCATGCACTTATAGCAGGATCTACTGGTTCTGGTAAGAGTGTTTGTATAAATACAATTATTACGAGCATAATTTATAATAGTAAACCAAGTGAAGTAAAACTTTTAATGGTTGACCCAAAAATTGTAGAACTTTCAGTTTATAATGGAATTCCACATTTGTTAATTCCAGTTGTAACAGACCCTAAAAAAGCCGCAGGAGCTTTAGCATGGGCAGTTCAAGAAATGGAAAACAGATACGCACTTTTTGCTGCAAAGGGTGTTCGTGATTTAAAAGGATATAATGCAGCAATTGAAAAAGAAGTAAACAGAGAAAATGGAGAAGAAAAACAAAGAGCTTTACCACAAATTGTTATAATCATAGACGAGTTAGCAGATTTGATGATGGTTGCTGCAAAAGATGTTGAAGATGCAATATGTAGATTGGCGCAAAAAGCAAGAGCAGCAGGAATGCATTTAGTAATTGCAACTCAAAGACCTTCAGTTGATGTAATAACAGGTATTATCAAAGCAAATGTACCTTCAAGAATTGCGTTTGCTGTATCATCTCAGGTAGATTCAAGAACAATTTTGGATATGGCAGGAGCTGAAAAACTTTTAGGAAAAGGAGATATGCTATTCTATCCAGCTGGAAGCCCAAAACCTGTTAGGGTTCAAGGTGCGTTTGTATCTGATGAAGAAGTAGAAAAAATCGTTGATTTTGTTAAAACTAATGGAGAAGCAACATATAGTGAAGAAATATTAGAAAGTATTGAACAAAGCAATAAAACTGATAAAGAAATTGCAATGGAAAAAGACGAAGATGATGACACAGATCCATTTTTAATGGATGCAATCCAGGAAGTTATAGAATCAGGACAAGCTTCAACTTCATATATTCAAAGAAAATTCAAAGTTGGTCACTCTCGTGCAGGAAGAATAATTGACCAAATGGAGGAAAGAGGTATAGTTTCTGGATATCAAGGAAGTAAACCAAGACAAGTCTTGATGTCAAAAGAAAGATGGCAAGAATTGCAAATGCAAGGCAGTTTAGAAACAATAGATAATGAAAATTTATCATCAGAATCAGAAGGTTAAATTATAAAAAACAACATTTTGTCTCAGAGAGCAGAAAAAATGCGTTACTGACAGAAAAAGTTAAATTATAAAAAATAACATTTTGTCTCAGAGAGCAGAAAAAATGCGTTACTGAT
>JAFTFU010000063.1 GCA_017458285.1 Clostridia bacterium
AAAATAAAGACTTAAAGTACAATGATATAAAATTTTAAAATAATTATTTGATAAAAATATATTTGAAACAATAAAACTAAAAACAGTATAACATGTAAACTATGTTTTGTAAACAAAAACTTTTCGACAAAATATGACAAAAGAACAATTAAAAAATTAATAAAAAAATAAACCTAGTTCTAAAATGGACATGGTGATAATATCATTAAAACAGAAAAGTATAATGTTAGAAAATAATTTCTAACAAAATTTTACGAAATAGGAAAGGAGTTAAAATGAAGAAAAAAAATAATAGCGGAAAAATATTTTTAATAATTTTATTGGTAATTATTATAGGAGGAGTAGGTTACTTGTACTACATAAATAAATTTAACACGGACGAAAAAGACGAATATAGTGATTATACTCCACAAGAAGAAATAAGTGACGAACAATATAGAGAAACAATAGTAGAATTATATTTTAGGGATAAAGAAACAGGAAATATAATTGCTGAAGCAAAAGCAATAGACGCAAAAAAATTACTTCAAAATCCATATAAAGAATTAGTAAATCTATTAATTAAAGGAACAGAAAATGAAAAATTACAAAATCTTATTCCAGAAGGAACAACAGTGTATGATGCATATTTAGAAGCAGGAGTAGTTGTATTAAATGTATCTAGTGATATTTTAAATTTTAATAATGATGAAACATTAAAAAATAATATAATAAATAGTATAACAAAAACTCTATGTGAGCTAAACGAAGTTAATTCAGTTAGATTTTTAATTGACGGCCAAGAAAATGAGGAGTTAAGTGAAATTTATACATGTATATAATTATCTGAAAAATTTATAAAATTTTAAACAACGAGATATTTGTTGAAAATTATTTAAAAAACATTCTACCTCATTTAAAGAACATATAGTATTATTTTTGGCAGTTTTAAAATTAAATTTATTTTTTTGAGGTTTATGTGGAGTAGGAGGTTTTGATAGGCAATTTTGTCTAAATAAATTATTCATATAAATTTCCTTTCCAATTTTTTGCAAAATTTTTAATATTAGTATATAATATTAAAAATATTAAAAAAAGTTACTTATAAAGCAACAATGATTAAAATATTTTTAATTAAAGTTGTTTATTAGAAAGGAATGGTAGTAAAAATGGCAGGAAAATTATATATAGTTGCAACACCAATTGGAAATTTAGAAGATATAACTTTAAGAGCTTTAAGAATATTAAAAGAAGTAGATGTGATTGCAGCAGAAGATACAAGGCAAACATTAAAATTATTAAATCATTTTGAGATAACAAAACATTTAATTAGTTATCATAGACACAATGAAAGCACAAAATGTGAATTATTAATTGAAAAATTAAAAAATGGAGAAAATGTTGCACTTGTTTCTGATGCTGGAACACCAGGAATTTCTGACCCAGGAGAAGAAGTTATAAAAAGAGCAATTGAAGAAAAAATAGAAATTATCCCAGTTCCAGGAGCTTGTGCAATGATTAATGCATTAATTTGTTCAGGAATTGATACAAAAGAATTTACTTTTATGGGATTTTTACCACTTAATAAAAAATTAAGAAAAGAAAAACTAGAAGAAATAAAAAATATAAATAAAACTATTATTTTATATGAAGCACCACATAAAATAAAAGAAACATTAAAAGATTTAAAAGAAATTATAAATAAAAGAAAAATAGTTTTAGCTAGGGAACTTACAAAAATTCATGAAGAATTTATTAGAGGCAATATTGAACAATTAATTGAAAATGCTGAAAATTATAAAGGTGAGATGGTTATTATAATTGAAGGAAATAACGAAATTAAAGAAAATTTTTTAGTAAATTTAAGTTTAGAAGAACATTTTAATTTTTATAATAATCAGGGATTAACTAAAAACGAAATAATTAGGAAAATTGCAAAAGATAGAAAAACAAATAAAAATGAAATTTATCAATATTTTTTAGCAAAATAAACAAAAAAGAAAACACATTTTGAGTCAGTTGGTAAACAAACTTAATTGACTCATAATGTGGATCAATTAAGTAATTAAAATAATTTTGATATTTTATTAGCACAATTTGAACAAATTATTTTATTATTAAAAGAAATTAAATCTTTTGAATTTCCGCAAAAGGTGCAATTAGGTTCAACCTTTTTTAGAATGATAGAAGATTTATCAACAAATATTTCTAGCGGTTCTTTGATAGAAATATCAAGCTTATTTCGTAATTCAATAGGTATAACAATTCTTCCAAGCTCATCAATTTTTCGTATTATTCCTGTGGATTTCATAAAATTCCTCCTTTGTTTCACAAATAAATTCTTGTATAATATATCATAAAATGTAAATAGGGTCAATAAAATATAATAATAAATAGTGTAAAATGGTTTCGGAATGATAAATATGACAAAAGGAATCCTTCGTGATATAATTAACATAACAACAAAAAAAATTATAAAAAGAAAGGATTCCTTATGTATAGTATATCACAAAATTTAAAAAGTGTCTTAA
>JAFTFU010000064.1 GCA_017458285.1 Clostridia bacterium
AGAATCAGAATCAGAATCAAGCTCAAGTTCTAAAAAAGATAATACCTCTAATAGTTATGAAATTTTTGCAGACTCTCCTGCAAATGCAAATAGTCAAAGACCAACACAAAATTTTGGTTTAGCTGTTTTTAAAAAAGATAAATTAATTAGTAATTTAAACGAAATGGAATCTATTTCTCATTTATTAATAAAAAATGATATAGATAATTGTATCTTTTCATTTCCATGCCCTTTTCATGAAAACGAAAAACTTGATTTAAGTATTTCCCCAAATAAAAAAACAAAAATAAAAGTTGATACTTCTTCAGAAAACCCAAAAGTTACAATAAACATTTATGTCGTAGCAGATTTATTAACTTTAAATACAAGTACAACATTAAATACTCCAGACTCTTTAGATAAAATTTCTGAAACTGCCAAAAAAAACCTAACAGATCAGATTAAAAACTATTTAAATAAAACTTGTAAAGAATTTGATTCTGATATAGATGGTTTTGGAAAATATGCAATAAAAAATTTTTGGACAAAATCTGAGTGGCATAATTATGATTGGCAAAATAAATATAAAAATTGCAAATTTGATGTAAACATACAGTTAGATTTAACTTCAAGCTTACTTTTAACAGAAATTAACTAAATTTTTCATGTAAATACTAGAAAATTTTTCTTAATTACTATTTACAAATCAATCAGTTTAATATAAAATAGGCATGAAAACGGAGGAAAAACAAATGAAAAATAAGAATGAATTAAGTTATCGTGATTTAAAAATGACATGTAATACTGACATGTTTAATTTTGTAACTACTGAAGAATTAGAGCCTATATCTACTGGAATTGGTCAAGATAGAGGAATTAAAGCCTTAGAGTTTGGTGTTAATGTAAATATAAAAGGATATAATTTATATCTTGAAGGACCAAGTGGTGTTGGAAAAACAATGTACACCAAAAATTATCTTGATAAAATATCTAAAAAGCAAAAAACTCCACTAGACTGGTGTTATATTTATAATTTTGAAACGCCAAATGAGCCTATTGCAGTATCTCTACAACCTGGACAAGGTAAAGAATTTAGAGATAGTATGGACGGCTTTATAAAAGAAATAAAAAAGGACATAAAAAAGACATTTAATGCTGATGATTTTGAAAAAGAAAAAGCATTAATTAGACAAGAATTCGAAACTAAACGTTCTGAATTATTAGATAAATTAAATGAAAAAACAATGTTACAAGGATTTCAAGTGAAATCTGCTCAAAACGGAATTTACATGATGCCTGTTTTAGACGGAAAAACATTACAAGAAGATGAATTCGATAAATTAGATGATAATATAAAACAACAATTTGAAGAAAAATCAGTAGTTGTACAAGAGCAAGTTATTGAAGTAATCGGTCAAATTAAAGAAATTGAACGCCAATCTGAAAAAAGGATCTCTGAATGGCAATCAAATATTGCTCTTCTTACTGTAAATGTTCACATTAACTATCTAAAATCAAAATTTAAAAGAAATAAAAAAATAACTAAATTCTTAAATGACGTAAAAGAGGACGTATTAAAAAATGTATCTTATTTTATAGAAGAAGATGATATTAGAGCAAATGAGCAAGCTCAACCACAATTAAATCCTTTAGCTAAAAAGCCTGACCCAAGCTTAAACTATAGAGTAAATCTGTTTATAGACAATAGCAATTTAGAAGGTGCACCTGTTATAATGGATTCCAATTATTCATTTAACAACATTTTTGGTACTATTGAATATGAAAATTTCTATGGATCTTTAAGAACAGACCATACTATGCTTAAACCAGGATTATTGCAGGAAGCAAATGGTGGATACATTATATTTCAAGCAACTGACTTACTTTCAAATCCTGCATGCTATGAAGCTTTAAAAAAGGCTTTACGTGTAAAAGAACTTGGAATAGATAATTCAACTGAGCAACGTTCTTCTATGGTTTTAGTATCATTAAAACCTGAGCCTATTCCTTTAAATTTAAAGGTTATTTTAATTGGAAATGTACAAATTTACCACACTCTTTTAGAACTAGATTCAGATTTTAGGAAATTATTTAAAATAAAAGTAGAATTTGAAGATGATGCTCCTATAACTGTTGAAAATGTAAATAAATTAGCAAGATCTATTCATACATTCTGCGAGCAAGAAAATCTACCACATTTAGATACAAGTGCAATGGCAAGACTTATTGAGTTTACTTCAAGATTAGTTGGAGATAATAAAAAATTATCAACTAGATTTACTGAAATTTCTCAAGTTGTTGGAGAAGCTGGTACATGGGCTAGACTTGCTAAATCTAAAATAGTTACTGAGGACTTTATAAATAAAGCTTTGGCTGAAAGAGTTGAAAGAGTTAAAAAATATGATGCCAAATATATAGAAATGATAAGAAATAATTCTTTACTTATTAATACATCAGGTTATCAAGTTGGAGAATTAAATGGTTTAACTGTTATGACAATCGGAGATTATTCTTTTGGTAAACCTGCAAAAATTACAGTTAATACTTATACTGGAAAAAATGGAATTGTGAATATTGAAAGAGAAATTGAACTTTCTGGTTCATCACATACAAAGGGAGTTCTTATCCTTACTGGTTACTTAGGGCAAATGTTTGCTCAAGATATTCCTTTATGTTTAACAGCAAGTATCTGTTTCGAACAATTATACAATGGTGTTGACGGCGATAGTGCTTCAAGTACAGAGTTATATGGATTACTTTCTAGCTTATCTGGAATTCCTATTAATCAATCAATCGCGGTTACAGGTTCTGTTAACCAAAAAGGACAAATCCAACCTATTGGCGGTGTTAATGAAAAAATCGAGGGATTTTTCCAAATCTGTAAAATGCGTGGACTTGATGGCTCTCATGGAGTTATGATTCCTGTACAAAATATTGAGAACTTACAACTTTCTGATGATGTTATTGATGCCGTTAAAAATAAATTATTCCACGTTTATGCTGTTTCTACTATTGATGAAGGTATTGAAGTTTTAACTGGCGTTCCTGCTGGTAAAAAGGATAAAGAAGGTAACTTCCCTGCTGGTACTGTTAATTATTTGGTTTCTGAAAAGCTTAAAAAATATGCTCAAATTAGTAAAGAACAACAATAAAAAGTAATTTTTGAAAATGTACATTTATGCAAATGAAAAACAGAATATAAAAAAATGTAGTTTTAATGACTACATTTTTATTTTTCTAAAATTTCCGGTCTTTTCTTTTTTGTAACCTCTAACGACTTTTCTTTTCTCCACTTTTCAATATTTTCATGATGACCCGAAAGTAAAATATCCGGAACTCTTTCTCCCTCAAAAATTTCTGGTCTAGTATATTGTGGATACTCTAGTAATCCATTCGAAAAAGATTCCTCTTTTATAGATTCTTTAGTTAAAACTCCATCAACATATCGTGAAACACTATCAATCAAAGCCATTGCCGGAATTTCTCCTCCTGTTAAAACATAATCTCCGATAGAAATTTCTTCGTCAACAATTTTATCTAAAACTCTTTGGTCTATTCCTTCATAATGGCCACACAGAATAATTAAATTTTCTTCTTGGCTTAATTCCTCTACCTTTGCTTGTGTTAACACCTTTCCTTGTGGTGACATATAAATTACTTTTGCATTTTTATTTTTAATTGACTTATACGCACTATAAACAACGTCTGGTCTAATTACCATTCCAGCTCCTCCACCATATGGTGTGTCGTCAACTTTTTTATGCTTATTTTCGGAAAAGTCTCTAATATTTATTAAATTTAGTTCAATTATTCCTTTACTTATAGCTCTTCCAATAATGCTTTTATTTACAGCTTCAAACATTTCTGGAAATAGTGTTAATACATTTATTTTCATATGATACTCCTCTATTATTTCAATTTCACAAAAAAATTACATTCATTTTTTTACTAATGTTTTTGTCAAAATATACTTACTTAACGTACAACTGATTTTAAAATTTTAGTTCAATAATCCTTCAATTATGTGAACTGTAACCTTAGATTCTTCAACATTAACATCTAATATTACTTCAGGAATAGAAGGTAATAAAATCTGCTTTCCAAGCTCATTTTTAACAACATATATGTCATTGCTTCCTGTATTATAAATATCATCAACAAAACCTAATTCTTCGCCTTCATCTGTTACAACTTTGCTTCCTAATACATCGGCAATAAAATATTCTCCTTCTTCAAGTTCAATTGCATGTTCTCTATCAACTTCCATGTATGAATTTCTTAAAGTTTCTGCTCGCTCTACTGTATCTATTCCTTTTAATTTAACTAAAACTACATTTTTTTGATATTTTACTTCTTCTACTTTGTATGTGGTTATATCCTTTTTACTTTTTACAAAAACTTCTTCTAAATCATCAAATCTTGATACGTCATTTACAAATGGCTTTACTTTTACAAATCCTTTTATTCCAAATGTGTTTACTATTTGCCCTATTTCTAAATTTTTTTGCATATTTTTCTCGTTCCTTCCTAAAAGTTCGTTACTATATCAAAAGTCCGCATCAGCAACACTTATAATAAAATTACTTTGGTGGTACCTGGACTAAGAAAAAATTCAGAAATATTTACCTAATTGGCACTATTCCTGAATTTTTATAATTATGCTTCTGTTGTTTCTGTTTCGTTGTTTTCTACTACTTCTTCAACAACTGGAGCAACTTCTTCAGCTACGTCTTCTTTTAAAACGATTTCTCTGTTTTCAATTCTAGCACCAACTAATTCTTTAGTCTTAGATGCTTTTCCAACTCTGTCTCTTAAGTAATAAAGTTTAGCTCTTCTAGCTTTACCAACTCTAACAACTTCAACTTTTTCAACTAATGGAGAATGTACTAAGAATGTTTTTTCTACACCAACACCATAAGAAATTTTTCTTACTGTAAATGTTTGGTTAACTCCTCCACCTTGTTTTTTAATTATTATTCCTTCGAAAACTTGGATTCTTTCTTTGTTTCCTTCTTTTATTTTTACATGAACTCTTACAGTATTACCAATTCTTAATTCAGGAATTCTGTTTTTTAATTGTTCATGTTCTATAGCTTTAACTATATCCACTTTATTTTCCTCCTTTTAAGTTATTGATATAAGCGGTACAAATATGTACTTTATACCTTCTGCCAATTTTAAATTTATAGAGCTTTAATTTTCTTCTACAAATTCAATACTTACTTTTTTTCTTTCTTTTCCGGCAACTGATTTCATTAGAGTTCTAATTGCTTTTGCAACTTTCCCCTCTTTTCCAATTACCTTCCCCATATCTTTTTTAGCAACTTTTACTTCAAAATTTATGGTATTTTCATTTTCTAACTCTTTTATTTCTACAGAATCTTTTTCTTCTACTAAATTTGTTATGATTGTTTGTAGTATTTCTTTCATATCTGTATCCTTTCTTGAATTGATAGTTAGATTATGCTTTTTCTATTAAAGCTTTAACTGTATCTGTTGGTTTTGCACCATTTTTTATCCATTTTTCTAATAATTCTTTGTTTATAACAATTGTTGATGGTTCTGTCATTGGGTCATATGTTCCGATTTGTTCGATTATTCTTCCATCTCTTGGACTTCTTGAGTCTGCAACTACTATATGATAGAAAGGAGCTTTTTTCTTTCCTTGTCTTTGTAATCTTATTTTTACCATTTATTTCACCTCCTGAAAAATCAATTTATGTATATAGAATTACTTAGTAATTCCTTTGATAAGTTATTCCTTTAGCTTTGCTAATACCTAACTTAAAATTAATAACTACATTTTGAAATTTTTTAAATCTTTCATGTCCATTTTGTCAATGTTTTTCATCATTTTCTTCATCATTCCGCCTTTTTCGCTTTGCATTTTTTTCATCATGCTTTGTGTCATTTCAAATGATTTTATGAATTTGTTGATGTCTTGTACTGTTGTTCCACTTCCTTTTGCAATTCTTTGTCTTCTACTTGCATTTAAAAGTTTTGTGTTTCTTTTTTCTTTTTTAGTCATTGAACATATTATAGCTTCAATTTTTTCAAATTCTTTGTCATCAACTTTTAAATCTTTGAATTTGTTCATTCCCGGTATCATGCTTAGTAATGATGAAAATGAACCCATTTTTTTGATTTGTCTTATTTGTGCTAAATAATCATCTAAGTCTAATTCTTTTTTCTTTAATTGCTTTTCTAATTCTTTGGCATCTTCTTCTGTTATTGCTTCTTCTGCTTTTTCTATTATTGAAAGTACATCTCCCATTCCTAATATTCTTGATGTCATTCTTTCTGGGCTAAATACTTCTATATCACTTAATTTTTCTCCAGTTGCTGCAAATTTTATTGGTCTTCCTGTAACTTTTTTTACTGATAATGCAGCACCACCTCTGGTGTCTCCATCTAATTTTGTTAATACTATTCCATCAATTCCTAATGCTTCATTAAATTTTTCTGATACATTTACCGCATCTTGACCTGTCATTGAATCTACTACAAGTAAGATTTCATGTGGTCTAACTGCACTTTTTACATTTTTAAGTTCTTCCATTAATTCTTCGTCTATGTGCAATCTTCCGGCTGTATCTAATATAACTACATCATTTAATTTTGAAATTGCTGTATCTATTCCTTGTCTTGCAATTTTTACAACGTCTTTTGTTGTTTCATTTGCATAAACTGGTATGTTTAATTGACTTCCTACTACTTGTAATTGCTTTATAGCAGCTGGTCTGTATACGTCGCACGCAACTAGCAATGGCTTTTTGCCTTGCTTTCTTATTAAGTTTGCAAGCTTTCCTGCTGTAGTTGTTTTTCCTGAACCTTGTAGTCCTACTAGCATTATTATTGTTGGTGGGTTTGGCGTAAAATTGATTCCGCTTTCTGTCTCACCTAGTAATGTTACCATTTCGTCTTTTACTATTTTTATTACTTGTTGCCCTGGTGTTAATGATTTCATTACATCTTGCCCTAATGCTTTTTCTTGTATGTTTGCTATAAATTCTTTTACTATTTTATAGTTTACATCCGCTTCTAAGAGTGCTAATTTTACTTCTCTTAGCATTTCTTTTAGGTCTGATTCAGTTATACGTGCTTTTCCTCTTATTTTTCGGGTTATTTCTTGAAGTCTTGATGATAATCCTTCGAATACCATAATCTTTCCTTTCTTTTTTACTTTTTATTTTTATCTTTAGACTATATAACTTAATTCTTTTCTTATACTGTTAAGTATGTTTTCTATTTGCTTGTCTGTTGAATTTTTTTGGATTTTACTTAACTCTGATAAGACTTCTTGTATCTTTTGTTCTTGAGTTATAGTCTTTTTCATAAATTCTAGCTTTTCTTCATAATCGAAAAGTTTTCTTTCCCCCTTTTTTATTAGGTCTCTTACTGCTTGCCTTGTTATGCTGTTGTTTTCTGCTATTTCTGTTAGGCTTAAGTCATTGTTGTAATAATCGTTGATAAATTCATATTGCTTCTGCGTTAATAATTTTCCATATATGTCGCATAGCATACTTATTTCTACCTTTTTTTCCATTACCTTTTCTTCTTTCTTTTTTGTAATGCTTTTATACTTTACACCATTTTTGGTTTTTTGTCAAGTGTTTTGGGTAAATTTTCTTTACAAATTTTCTAATGCTCTGTCTGCTAGGGTAGCATATTTAAGCTTTTTATCTTTAATTTTTCTATCTAATTCTGGTAAAATTCCAAAGTTGGCATTCATAGGTTGAAATTTTTCGTTTGGAGTAGAAATATATTTTGCAAGTGCTCCTATCATAGTCTTTTCGTTAAAAGTGATTTTTTCTTTTTCTTGTAACATTTGGCTAGCATTAATTCCTGCAACCATTCCAGAGCATATAGACTCAACATATCCTTCAACACCTGTAATTTGTCCTGCAAAAAATATGTTTTTATTTGCTTTAAAATTATATGTATTATCTAATAATTTTGGTGAATTAATATATGTATTTCTATGCATTACACCATATTTTACAAATTCTGCATTTGCTAGCCCAGGAATTAAACTAAATACTCTTTTTTGTTCTCCAAATTTTAAATTTGTTTGGAATCCAACTAGATTGTATATACTTGCTTGACTATCATCTTGCCTTAATTGAACAAGTGCATACGGTCTTTTTGCTGTTCGTGGGTCATCAAATCCTACAGGTTTTAATGGTCCAAATCTTAAAGTATCAATTCCTCTTTTTGCCATAATTTCAACAGGCATACAACCTTCAAATATTTCTCTTTTTTCAAATTCATGCAATTGTACAATTTCTGCATTAATTAATTCATTATAAAATGTTTCATATTCTTCTTTATTCATTGGCAAATTAATGTAGCTCTTTTCTTCTTTTTCCTGTCTTTCCATCCATTCTTCGATGGTTTCCTCTTTTTTCTTTTCTTGACTATATCTATCCCCATAAAAGGCTATACTAAAATCTATACTTTCTTTTGTAACAATTGGGGCTGCTGCATCGTAAAAATATAATTTATCCTCTCCTGTTAATTTTGAAATTTCTTTTGATAAGCCGTCTGATGTAAGAGGCCCTGTAGCTATTATAACTATTCCATCATTTATAATATTTTCTATATCTGTAACTTCTTGATTAATTATTTCTATTAATGGATTTTCTTTTATTTTTTTTGTAACTTCTTCTGAAAATTTTTCTCTATCTACTGCTAATGCTTGACCTGCCGGAACTGCTGTTTCGTCTGCAATTTTTATTAAAAGTGAGTCTAATTTTCTTAATTCTTCTTTTAATAATCCACATGCATTTGTATGCAAGTTTGATTTAAATGAGTTGCTACATACTATTTCAGCTAAATTTTGACTGCTATGTGCTGGAGAATATTTTTGAGGTTTCATTTCATATAATTTTACTTTTATACCTCTTTTGGCTATTTGATAAGCTGCTTCCGTTCCAGCTAGCCCTCCTCCTATTATTGTTATATAATCTTTCATTTTTATTATCATTCCTTCCATATTACAATTATGCAACATTTTGGCTAATTTTACAAGAGCTTTAAGTATTATTTTTAAAATTTAACATTTTGTCTCAGTAGCGCAAAACAATTGCGTCTCTCATAAAAAATGTTTAATTTTTTAAAATACACGTTTTGTCTCAGTAGCGCAAAACAATTGCGCCTCTCACAAAAAATGTTTACTTTTAAAAATACATGTTTTGTCTCAGTAGCGCAAAATAATTGCGCCTCTCACAAAAAATGTTTACTTTTAAAAATACATGTTTTGTCTCAGTAGCGCAAAAGAATTGCGTCTCTCACAAAAAATGTTAATTTTAAAAAATACATGTTTTGTCTCATTTGAAAACAAAAAAATTTTTTATCCCTCTTGACAAATAAAAAAATTTTTTGTAAAATACTACGCAAATAGAAAATTACGTTTGTACAATGCAAAGTAGTTATACCCTACTATCAGAGAGAAATAGCCACCGGCTGAAAGCTATTTTTAGCAAATATAACATACGAAACACATTGGAGTAAATAAAAATAAAGTGGAAAAGTGCAAAAAAGCATTTTTCAAATAGGGTGGTACCGCGGAATAATAATTCGTCCCTACTTTAAGTAGATGGGCGTTTTTTTGTGTTTAAAATTTTTTAACACAATATAAAACGTCAAAAAAAGATAAGGAGGGAAACTATGAGATTTTTAATTCAAAGAGTTCAAAATGCAAGTGTAACAGTCGATGGAAAAATTTCAGGCTCAATAGAAAACGGTTTTCTTGTGTTAATTGGAATAACAAATTCAGATACAAAACAAACTGCTGACACTTTAATCAAAAAATTGGTAAATTTACGAGTTTTTACTGATTCAAATGACAAAATGAATTTATCAATCAAAGATATTAATGGAAGTTTGTTATTAGTTTCACAATTTACGCTTTATGCTGATTGTAAACATGGAAACAGACCAGGCTTTACAGATGCAGCAAAACCAGAATATGCTGAAGAATTATACAATTATGTAGTTAGAGAGTGTAAAAATCAAGCTATCAAAGTTCAGACCGGAGAATTTGGCGCAGATATGAAAGTTAATTTACTAAATGACGGGCCTGTTACAATTATGCTTGATAGCAATGATTTAGCAAAAAATTAAAATGTAAGGAGGAATAATTATGAGTACATATAAAACACACAGATGTGATGAAATTAGTTTAGAAGATGTTGGAAAAAAAGTACAAATTGCGGGATTTGTACAAACAATTAGAGATTTTGGAGGTTTAGTATTCTTAGATATAAGAGACATGTATGGAATAACACAAGTTGTAACATCAAGTGATTCTGCTGATGTAGACTTTGCATCACACATTCCAATCGAATCAGCCGTAACAGTTACAGGAACTGTAAAAAAGAGAGATGAAGAAACAATAAACCTAAAAATAAAAACAGGTTTAGTTGAAATAAAAATTGAAGAAATAAAAGTATTAGGAAAAAGAACTGCAAACCTACCATTTGAGGTAAATACAAAACAGGAAATAAGAGAAGATTTAAGACTTCAATACAGATATTTAGATTTAAGAAATGAAAGATTACAAAATAACTTAAAACTTCGTGCTGAAGTTTTACAATTTTTAAGAACACAAATGATTGAACAAGGATTTTTAGAAGTTCAAACTCCAATCCTTACAAGTTCATCACCAGAGGGAGCAAGAGATTACTTAGTTCCAAGTAGATTACATCCTGGAAAATTTTATGCACTTCCTCAAGCCCCTCAACAATTTAAGCAATTGCTTATGGTATCTGGAATAGATAAATATTTCCAAATTGCGCCATGTTTCAGAGATGAAGATGCTAGAGCAGACAGAGCTCCTGGGGAATTTTATCAATTAGATATGGAAATGAGTTTTGCAACACAAGAAGATGTTTTTCAAGTTATAGAACCAGTAATGTACAACACATTTAAAAAGTTCTCTAACAAAAAAATTGCAAATTATCCTTTCCCACGAATTACTTACAAAGACGCAATGCTAAAATATGGAAGTGATAAACCAGATTTAAGAAATCCTTTATTTATAATAGATTTATCAGATTTCTTTGTTAAGTGTACTTTTAAACCATTTATAGGAAGAACTGTTAGAGCAATAAAAGTACATGGACATATGTCAAAAGGTTTTCATGAAAAATTATTGGAATATGCTCTTTCTATTGGAATGGGCGGGCTTGGATACTTAGAAGTTCAAGAAGATTTAAGCTTTAAGGGTCCAATTGATAAATTTATTCCAGAAGAATTAAAACAAGAGCTTTTAAAAATTGCAGAATTAGAAAAAGATGATACTATCTTCTTTATTGCAGATAATGAAAAAAGAGCAACTTCTCTTGCAGGACAAATAAGAACAGAATTAGGTAAAAGATTAAACTTAATAGACGAAGATGTTTTCCAATTTTGTTGGATAATCGATTTTCCAATGTTTGAAGTTGATGAAGAAAATAAAGTAGCATTTAGTCATAATCCATTTTCAATGCCACAAGGTGGATTAGACGCATTAGAAAATCAAAATCCATTAGACATTTTAGCATATCAATATGACATTGTATGTAACGGAATAGAGCTTTCTTCTGGTGCTGTAAGAAACCACGATATTAATGTTATGCTTAAAGCATTCGAAATGGCAGGCTATACTGAAGATGAAGTAAAAACAAAATTTGGTGCATTATATACTGCTTTCCAATTTGGTGCTCCTCCTCATGCAGGTATTGCTCCTGGAATTGATAGAATGTTAATGCTTCTTTCTGATTCTGAAACCATAAGAGAAGTTATTGCTTTCCCTTTAAATAGCAAAGCTGAAGATTTAATGATGGGTGCTCCTTGTGCAGTTTCTCGTAGACAATTAAGAGAAGTTCATGTTGAACTAGATGTAAAATAATTTATTTTAAAACTTAAAATGTTTAAGCTAAATTTATTTATTGCTTTTTACAATTATTTTTACACAAAAAAGTTACTACCTAGAAAATATAATTAATTTTCAGGTAATAACTTTTTTATTATTTATTTTCTAACTATCATTTTAATGTTTATTTATTATTATAGTTTACTTTTTATTTTGTACTTTTATTTTCTAAACTCTGCCTTACATTTATCGCAAACAAAATTAATAATTTTTTGCACTTTATCCATAACTTCTTCCTCTGTAAGAGTTCTTTTACTATCTGAAAAAGTTAATGAATAAGCAATTGACTTTTTATTTTCTCCTAAGTTTTCTCCCATATATAAATCGAAAGGTTTAATAGCTTCTAACATTGAACCGCCAGCCTTTTTGATGTTAGTTTCAACTTCTAAAGATGTTGTATCTTTATCTATTACAAAAGCAATATCTTTTTTGATAATTGGGAATTTTGAAATTTCTTTAAACTTCATCTTTCCTGTTCTCTTAGATATTAATTTGTCTAAGTTTATTTCCATTACATATACAGGATTTTTAGCATTTTCTTCTACGCTTGGGTGTAATCTTCCAATTAATCCTACAATGTCATTATTTACAGATATATATGCTGTTTGACCCGGATGTAATTGTTCTGGTATGTTTTCTTTTTTTACAAAACTATATCTGTTCTCATATCCTAGATAATTTAATATTTCCTCAGCAACACCCTTAATTACATAAAAATCTACTTGTTTTGTTTCTCCAAGTTGCATATAGTAATCTCCTGTCATAAGAGCACATAGCTTTGTGTTTTCTCCATATTCTTCTTGTTTCTTAAAAAATCCTTTTCCAATTTCAAATATTGAAATATCTTTTAAATCACGAGCTTTATTGTATTCATAAATTTTAACCATTGAAGGAATCATGCTATATCTTAAAGTATTTCTATCTTCTGTAATTGGAGCTAATAATTTTAATTCTTCAAATTCATCTAATGTATATTTATGAACGTCTTTATCGTTTATTAAAATATATGATAATGTTTCATTTAATCCTAAAGCTATCATTTTATTTCTAATTTCTCTATATGTTTTGTCAACACTTCCTGGCTTAATTGTTAAAACAGGTAATTTTCCTTCTATGTTGTCTACGCCATATATTCTACTTACTTCTTCAATTAAATCTTCTTTAATTGAAATATCAAGTCTTCTAGTAGGTACTGTTACTGTAGCTTTTGTGTCATTAGATGTAACTTTAAATCCTAATTTTCTAAATACATTTAAAACTTCTTCTTTTGGTATTGTTATTCCTAATACATCATTGATGTTTTTGAATTCAACATCTATTATTTTTTCTTGTTTGTCTGTTGTGTCATATACACACATTCCTTGAGATATTTCTGCATCTGCGTATTTTTCTAATAAATGGCACGCTCTTTTCATTGCCATATATGTTCTATTTGGATCTAATCCTTTTTCAAACCTATTGCTTGCTTCGCTTCTTAATATTTTATTTGAGGTCATTCTTACCTTTACAGAGTCAAATATGGCAGCTTCTATCACTACATTTTTTGTAGTTTCTTCAACTTCAGTTTCTAATCCTCCCATAACACCTGCTAAACCAATTGCTTTTGTTTCGTCTGCAATTGTTATGTCATTTATATCTAAAGTTCTTTCTACGTTATCTAATGTAGTTAGCTTTTCTTCAGGATTTGCCATTCTTACAACTATTTTGTTTCCTAATCTATCTGCATCATAGAAATGTAGTGGTTGACCTACTTCTAACATCACATAGTTACTTATATCAACTACATTATTTATTGGTCTTATTCCAGAAGCTATAAGTCTATTTTTTATAAAGTCTGGACTTTCTTTTATTGTAACATTGTTAGCCTTTTTTGCTAAGAATAGTTTACAGTTGTCTGTTTTTACATCTATAGAAAATGTTTTTTCCACATTTTCTCCTTTTTCTGTGTATGATAAATCTATTTCTTTTACTGGTTTGTCATAAATTGCTCCTATTTCATATGCCATTCCTAATATGCTTAGTAAATCTCCTCTGTTTGCAGTTAATTCGAAATCAATTACACTATCATCAAGTTTCATGAATGCTATTGGGTCTCCTCCTACTGGTGCGTCTTCTGGTAATTCATGAATCCCTGCTTTATCTTCTTCATTTAAGAATTTACTGTCTAATCCTAATTCTGCTTTTGAGCATAGCATTCCATTTGATATTTCTCCTCTTATTGTACTTTTCTTTATTTCTCCTCCTGGAAGTTGTGCTCCAACTTGTGCTACTATTACTTTTAAGCCTTCTCTTACATTTGGCGCACCACATACTATGTCTAATACTTCATTTCCAATATCTACTTTACATACATGTAAGTGGTCTGAGTCTGGGTGGTCTTTGCATGATACTACTTTTCCAATTATTAATTTTGTTGCGTTTATTAATTTTTCTGCTTCGTCATACTCATTTCCTACTCTTGTCATGTCTTCTGCTAATTGTTTTACATCTACATCTATGTCCACATAGTCTTTTACAAAATTTGTACTTAATTTCAATTTATTTTCCTCCTTAATTTTAATTAGTCTTTTCTATCGAATTGGTTTAAAAATCTTACATCGTTTGTATATAAATATCTCATGTCTGTTATTCCATATTTAAACATTGCAAGTCTATCAAGTCCTGTTCCAAAAGCAAATCCACCAAATTTTTCTGGGTCATATCCATTCATTTTTAATACATTTGGATGCACAATTCCTGCTCCTAAAATTTCTATCCAACCAGTTTGTTTGCATAGGCTGCAGCCTTTTCCTCCACATTTGAAGCATGATACGTCAACTTCATATGAAGGTTCTGTAAATGGGAAATAACTTGGTCTGAATCTTAAGCTTAAATTATCTCCAATTAGTCTTTTTACAAATACTTCAAGTGTTCCTTTTAAGTCTGCTAAAGATACGTTGTTTTCTTTTTTGTCTATTACAAGCCCCTCTACTTGACCGAATTGATGTGAATGTGTTGCATCATCTTCTCTTCTATATGTTTTTCCTGCACATATCATTCTTATTGGTGTTTTTTCTTCGTTTGCTAACATTGTACGTGCTTGAACTGCTGATGTTTGTGTTCTTAATAAATATTCATTTGTTATGTAAAAACTGTCTTGCATGTCTCTTGCTGGATGTCCCTTTGGTAGGTTTAATCTTTCAAAACAAAATTCGTCTGTTTCTAATTCTGGTCCAACTTCTACATCGTACCCCATTGATACAAATAGGTCTTCTATTTCTTCTATTACTCTATTTATTGGATGCTTGCTTCCTCTTTTTATTTTTGTACTTGGTAGTGTGATGTCTATTGTTTCTTCTTTTAATTTTTTGTTTATTTCTTCTTCTTTGAATTTTTGCTCTTTTTCTTGAATAAGTTGTTCAACTTCATCTTTTGCTGAATTTATTAAACTTCCAATTTTAGGTCTCTCTTCTGGTGTTAAAGCTCCCATTCCTTTTAATATTAGTGTTAATTCACCTTTTTTTCCTAAATATTTTACTCGCATATCGTTTAAGCTTTTTAGGCTTTCTGCTTTCTCAATTTCTTCTTTTGCTTGTTGTTTGATTTTTGTGATTTGTTCTTGCATGTTTCTCTTCCTTTCCTTTTTTATTTTTTAATTTTTTCTGTCGGTTGTTTTTAGAATTTTTAACATTTTGTGTCAATCGCCACTTTTTTCCAAAGAGCTTATATGTTTATTTTTAAAAATTAATATCTTGAGTAAGTGTCTGTAAATTTCTAATTTATGGAAATTTCTTTCTTTTTTTGTTGCTTTCAAAAGGCTTGAATTTGCCTCCTGGTTTGTAGTTTCCATATTTTTTCACTTGCATTTCCATTTCAATTTTTACATTTGTGTCTGATGTTTTGGAAAATTTACTATCTGGTTGTTTTTGCATCTTTGTAAGTCTATCTATTAGCTTTTCTTTTGATTTACCATTTCCAAAATTTGGTATTTTTGGAGTCTTGTTTATTATTTTTTCTTCAGAAATATATTCGTTCTCTGGTAATGTTAGTCTTTGTTTCTTTTCAATTAAATCTTGAATTTTTTGTTTTATATTTGCTAGTAAACTTTTCTTTTCTTCTTGAACTATATATGCTCTTACAATTTGTGTTCCAATTTCTGATGTTTGAATTTCTATTTTTGTATCTATTATTTTACTTATTCTTTTTAGTTTTTTTATGTTTTCTTGTATCTCTTCGTCGATTTGCTCTCTAGTTACATTTGGTTTAAAATAGTATTCTAAACATTTTACTTTTCTCATCTACCAGCGTCCTTTCTTTTTTTTATAAGCTTAATTTAGTAACTTCTTTTTAGACTAAAGCTAGTAACATCCCTTTGTTTTTTACGCTAAAGCTATTGGCTTATTATTTGATATCTAATAACGTTTAAATTGGATTTATTCAAAAAAATCCAATACATCCTATTTATTATAGGACGAATTGGATTTTCCGTGGTACCACCTATTTTCGTTATTTATTAACCTCATTATAGTTTTTAACGGTTTCAAGCCGTCTTATCCTACTTGCTATTATAGTGTTTTTTAACATTAATTTTTTAGTTTTCAATTGTAAGTTTTAAAGTATTTTAACTCTACATCTTACAAATTTTGCTCTATTTTAGCTTTAAGATAAGCTCCTTAAAAAGTGAATTTTCTCTATATATAAGCATAGATCACTCTCAGCTTTGTTATCCTCTCTGTTTTGCTATTTTTTATATAGTTACTTTGCTTTTTATTTGGATTTTTAATTTTATTGTTTTACGTGATTATTTTAACATATTTTTTTAGGTTGTGCAAGGAGTTTTTGAAATTTATATATTTTCATTTAATTTTAATTTTATTGTTTTTATACATTTTGACATAATACTCTTCTTTTATACAAATTATGATTCCAATTCATAATTTGTATAAAAATAGGCTTGAGTTTAAGTTTTACAATGGTTTTATAAAGTTTATTCTTTACCAATTATGATATTCCAAATCCTCATCTTTTATATTTTCATGTGTAGTACCTTTATTTATAACTTGAACTTTTCTACTATACCTTCCGCTGCTTTGATGCATCATACCATAGTCTTCTAAACCGGCATTAGGATTTTCAAATTCGATCATCCCTTTTTCATCAATAATTGTTACCTCAACCTTTTCTCCTGTTTTTTCTAATTTAGCAGTATCAATTTTTTCTCCCTCATTTAAAATTCCTGATTGGTTCGTTTTTAATAAATAATCTTCTAATACCATTGTTACATTTCCTTTATCATTTTCCGATAAAGCTTCAATTTGTTTAATTACATCTTGTAGATCTTTCATTATTTCTTTATCAAGATAGTATTCAGTTTTCTTTTCTCCCATTTTATATAATACTGTTTGTATTGCAGATAATAGCTCACATGATTCTTCATATGTTTCATTAGCATTTTTGCCAGTCCTTCTGGCTATTTCATTGGCAATAGCAGTTGTTAAATCCATAGTGTAGTATCCTTTATCCATTACATCTTTCCCAAATGCACTTATCATTAACATTGCCATAGCCTCCTCATTTTTGTATACATCATCTCCTGTATTCCATGAATTATATCCTTCGTTCAACAAAGTATTTCCTGTTCCGAACTCTCCTCTAATATGTCCTATCTCATGTTTTAAAGTAGATTTTTCCGCGTTATCAAAAGAAGTTGCATTTCCAATACAAATTTCGCTTTTTCTATCAGCTAAAAATTTCTCCCAACCTCCTTGTTCTAAAACTTCTTCAGATGTTGGTATATAATCGTATTGATAATATGCTGCCGCTTGATTATATGGAGATCCTACTAATTCTACTTGGAATTTATTCGTATCATAATTAATGCATAAATTTCCAAATCTTGTTAACAATACATTAGTTAGCAAGTCTTCACTATTCTTAATTAAATCGTCTCTTGAAACATCAATAATAAATTCTTTTTCTTCATCAGTTAAATTTGGATTTGCATTAATTTTATCTATTATTTTTTGTACATTTTCTGGGATTACATCGCATGTAGATTCTTCTACCTCTTGTTCATCATAAGTATTTACTTTTCTATCATAATCTCCATAAATGTATATAACACTATTACTTTCACTATCATAATAAAAATTAATATCATCTGGTGTTTCGTCAAACACTATTGCATTCATGTTTTTAACATCATTTAATTCAATTGAAATTTCCCAATTTTCTAATCCTAATTCTTCTAACGCAGTCTTTACAGTATCATATTTTTCTTTTAATTTTATTTGTTCTTCGTTTATTGGATTTAATTGATAGCCTTTTAATTCATCTATTTCAATTATTTGTTCAGATATTAGTTCTGTACTTTGTACTGATTCATCAAATTCAATTGTTTCTCCAATATCATTTTCTTGTTGAAATACGCTTTCTTGTTCAACTGCTGTTACTACAGGTGGTTCGCTGTTAGCCAACTTTTCTCTCCCACACCCTGTAATAGTTATTATTACCGCTCCTATAGCAGTTGCTCCAACAATTTTCATTTTTCCGCCAAATGAACTAGCTGTAACTCTTGCATGATTTTGATTATTACTTTTTATTTTATAATTAATAATTGTTGTTGGATTATACATATTGTAAAGCTCAGGATTTTCATCATAAGATATTACTTTTAGGTTATTTTCACTTTGTTTTGCAAAATAATTCTTCTTATCATATCTGTTAATATATCTAATATAACTTTCTCTTTGAAATTCTATTTCTTCTTCTTTAAAATATTTTTTCGATAAGTTATCTCTTATTATTTTATTTAAAAATTCTAATTCTTTTTCCTTGGTTACTCTGTATGTTTCAAAGTTTTTCTTGATTGCTATTGCATTTACTTGGTTTGTTTTTGTCTCAATATATATACAATAATGTCTATCTACTACATCAAATTTCATTAATATTTTCTTCATACTATACCTCTTTCATTCGTTTTTTATAAAAAAGCAACATAAAGAGCTATATTTTCACTCTTTTATGTTGCAAAAATCTCTTTTTTATTTTATCTGCCCTCATCTTCTATTTCACGTCTAATTGTTTCTTTTACACTGTCTGCTTGTGCTTTTTGAGCAAAAACAATTTGATCTGCCTTTTTACTACTTCCTGTAAATCCTAATTTTTCTCTTGGAGTTTTTGGAACTTTATTTTGTGGTTTTTCTGATTTTGTTTTTCTTAGATTTTCAAAAGTCATTCTAACTGCATCAACTACACTCATTCCATTTGCAATTTTACCTTGTATTCCTAATGCTTTAACTATTCTAGGATTTACTGTTGTTACATAATTTATTGTATCCGAAGTAGTTATATCTTTAAAATGTCCTGATATTTCTCCGTAATTGAATGCTCTAGTTGTAGCTTGACTCTCAGAAACTGCTTGTTTTATAGTTTCTTGTAGTCCTTTTAAAGCTCCAGATATTTCATCACTTGCGTCGTCCCAACCAACTGGCATTCCTTGTGAAGAATTTGACTTCCATAATTCTAATCCTTTTGTCATTTCTTCAATAACTTTTGTCTGTTCTTCTGTATTTTTACAACTTAACACTTTATTTAATAAGTCCTTTGATGTAACATCATTTCCAGCTTTTCTTTGTAAATTTGCTAAAATGTCAAATATATTAACATTTTCTGAAACATTTCCATTATTTAGTAGACTTGGATCAATTGTTCCTGAAGTTACTCCTGTTATATCAAATCCATTTGCATCAGATATAGATACTACATTTCCATTTATTTCTTGTGCCGCTCCTCTGAAATAACTTAAACCATCTTCCGTAATATTTTTTCCTGAATTTCCATATGCAAAACTTGCATGTCCATTTTGACTATTTTGCATTATATTTTTAATTGATAATTTTTCTAATAAATCTTCTTCGTTTGTCATTGCTTTTGATATATCTGCTGGATTTGTTACTTTACTTGGTTCATTTAAATCTGGTACCCATTGTTTTACTGTTTTTCCTGGAACAATTTGTGCTTTTTGTGTTGTACAATGTTGTAACATCCAGTCTTTTATTTTTGGTCCAGTGAATTTAACTCCAGCAATTGTTGCGGCTTTAGCAATTGTTGTAGCTCTTGTAACATTTGCTTTATTAGCTTTGTCATGTGATTTTAATGAAATTGCATCTGTTTGTACTATTGCTTTATTTTTTACATGTCCATTTTTATCTATTATTCCATTTAATTTAGGATTTTTGATTATTTGTTGTTTTTTGTTATTTAAATCTTCTAATGCTTCTTGTATCGCTTCGTATTTTTCCATTTCGCTTGTATTAACTAATAATGGGTCTCTACCTTTAAGCAAATCTCTACTTTCGTTTAATAAGTATTCTGCATATGTATCCATATCATTTAATTTGCTTTTATAATATTGCACCTTTGCCTTGTCTATATAAGATCTTTTTATATCTTCATATCCTGATTCTAATATAGCTGCATTTCCTTCTTTATAGTTTACTATAGCCTTTATCCTTGATTTCATAAGAGTTCTAAATGGTCTCAAAGATTTTCCTTCTTCAGCTAATCTTTTGTTTTCTTCCTGCATAAAATATGTTTTTCTTTCTTCATATCTATGTGTTGGTTTGTTTGCGTAAATTGCAGCTTTATCTGGTGCTATTGTTTTATAAACTTTTGAAATAGGTTTTCCAATTGCTCTTGATATTGTTGCGACCGCATTTCTAGAAAGAATAAGTCCATTTGTTGCAACTTTGGCTGCTTTTATTAAGTTGTTAGCTACAACTCCTCTATCTTTATCAGATTGTAAAGATAAGTATGGATATTTTTCTCCATATTTTCCAAGTGTAGTTAAATTTTCAGTAGTTGCTTTTTTTCTATCATATGCAAAATTTCTTGTTTTTACATATTGTTCATCTGCAGCTTTTTCTTCATCAGAACTATACACTTTAGCTTTTGGATTCAATGCATTTTTTGCCAATCTTTGTAATTTTTCTTCGTATAATTCTAATTGTAAAAACTTCATGTCAGATTCTTTTTCTGGATATTCATCAACTTTAACTATGTATTCTTTACCATTAATATTTTCCTTTACTTCATGCTCTTTAAGTCTTTTCATAGCACTATTGTATAATTTTTCTTTTTCAGAATTTCCATAAAATTTGTCTATCATATCACTTTTAAGTGCATTTATTTCTTCTTGAAAATTTCTCAAATACATATCAGAGTCAATTTCTTTTTCTTTATACAAATATTGGTTTTTATTTTCATCATCGCCTGACTCTAATTGCTTTATTCCTTTTAATTCTTCAGCTTTATCGTGTATTGCTTTTTTTATTTTATCTAATTCTTCTGGAGATAATTGACCATTTTCTTGATATTGTTTATATTTTTCTTGTAAATCATTAATTTCCTTATTTAATTTAAATTGCTTGTCCTCGATTTTTAATACGCTGTTATCATCATTTAGATTTTCAGAAATGTCATTTTTACCTAAAATCTTATTTAAATCGCCTTCTTTTCTTTTTATAACAGCTCTTAACTTTGCTATATCTTCTGGTGAAGCTCCACCATTTTTTTCGTATTGTGCAAGAGTGGTTTTTAAGTTTGCTAATTCTGTTTCTAACTTCTTCGCTTTTAACTGATTGTTGTCTTTTTCTTCATCTCTTTGAGTAGTTATAATTTCATATTTTGTATTATCTTCTTGCTCTTTATTATAATCTCCTAGAAGTTCTTTGTATCCTTCTATTTGTTTTTGATATGCTTCAATTCTCTTTTTATACAATGGATCATTAGGCTTTTTCAAAGCTTTAGATTTTACTCCTTTTAGTTTTTCTTGTACAGCCTTCAAATTGTTTTCTATTACTCTTTTTTCTTCCTCAGTTAATGAATTTTCTTCTTCATTTTTATTTAGGTCTTCTTTTTCTCTTGCAACAAATCTTTCTATTGTTTCAATTTTGTCTTGAATTT
Organism: Clostridia bacterium; assembly: GCA_017458285.1. Lineage (GTDB taxonomy): Bacteria > Bacillota > Clostridia > TANB77 > CAG-508 > CAG-269. Next base: position 21,842 of record JAFTFU010000064.1, read on the forward strand.
TAGAAAGCTCTTCTCCTTTTATTAATCCTTGCATTTCTTCATCATTTTTTATTTTCTCTAAGATAGCTCTATAACTTTCAACATTTTCTTCAAGCTGAGTAAAATCTCCACTTTTTTCGAAATTCTTTTCAAAATCATCTAGTTTTTGACGGGCTTTGTCAAGATTTGCTTTTGCCTTTTCCCCACCATATCTTTGATATGTTTCTTCACGATTATTTGCTTTTCGTCTTGCATCTATTACATTATCAGCATTTAAATAATATTCTTCTATATTTTGTATTCCTAAGTCTGTCAATTCTCCAAATTCTGAAATAAATTCTGCTATTTTATTGTTTATTTCTTCTTCTATTTGATATATATTTGATTGTGAATCAAATACATTTTTTAGTCCATCGTTTCTTTGGTTTAAATCACTTTTGTTTATATCTCCCATCCCTTCACGATACGTATTTCTTTCATTTTCAATCACTTCTTTATTTTGTTTAATAAATTCGATTAATTCTTGATATTTTCTTTCAATTTCTGACAAACTATATCACCCTTTCATTTTCTAATCTCTTGTGTCTCTAGTTTTTGTGAGTAAATCTCAAATTTTCTTTAAGTAGTTTACTTAAAGAAAACTACTATACATAATAATACACTATTTTTCTTATATTTTCAAGACATTTCGCTAAATTTGTATATTTTTTTATCAAAAATCTTTTTGGTAGAAAAATAGATCTTTATTTTTCCATTTTTATTGAAATTTAAATGCTTTTCATGAATTTCTAGTTTTCTTTAAGTAAGTTACTTAAAGAAAATTAGAGTTAAAAATATATACAAGGAGGTCATTTATGAATGATATAAAAGCACAAAAAGATAAAATCGTTGAACAATTAAAAAACATCAACGCTCAAATTACTGATGAAGTTATTGAAAACGCTACTAAAGAAGAAATGGAACAATATATTGAACTTATCGATTCAATTACAACAAAATTAAAACTATTAGATTTATTAGAAAATAATAATTAAAGGGGGAAAATTATGGATAACATTAACCAACAATTAGCTGCATTACAAGCAGAACTTAATAGCATTGATTTAGCACAATTACTTTCGTTAGCTCAAGTACAAGCAAAGGAAGCAAAACATACACAAGCTGTGGATTCTTTATTACAAAACACAGATTTTAATAATTACAATTTAGCTACACTTATAAAAACATATGATGAGACTATCCAAAGATTATCTAACTATCGTTATAATCTCAATTCGACTTCAACACAAGATCAAATTATGACAGAAAATGAAAAGTATGCTTTTATTAATCAGATAAAAAATAAATATTCTGAATTGAATAAAAAGAAAGAAATTATAGATAAATATTCTGAAAAATTTGATATTGATGACTTGGAGAAAATTCAGCAAAACAAATTAAAAGGGCTTGATAAAGCACACGAAGATTCTGAAAATAGATTGGCTACATTTGAATCTTTTAAAACAATTTGTGCTCCTCAATTTCAAACAATAAAAGATTGTCAAAAAATATTTGCTCAATTAAATAAATTAGAATCATCTATAAGTGAGTATGAATCTCTTTCCGCTAAAGGTGTTCATAATGGGATCTTATCTCAAAAAAGAGACGAAATTGTAAAAAAATGTCAATCATTATCACAAGAATATGGTTTTCAACTTACAACAAATGGTTCAGATTTTACAGTTTTAAAATCTGAAATAACTGGTTTAAAAAATAAAAATCAAGCTGAGTTTGCAGATGCTGCTACCTTTATCAGAAACAAAGCAGATTCTTCAAAAGAGTATTCAGATATAAAAAATATGCTTACAAGTATAAAACCTGAAGATTTTGAAAAAACAATTTCAGGCGAAATTGCATCTATTTCAGCAGACCTATTTACTATTGATGAAACGATTAATCAAATAAATACTAATTTACACGAAATAGAAGATATTAAAGCACCTGTAAAGACTTCTATTGATGATACTGACATTGAAGCTGAAGTTAATTCAGCCCCAGATGCTTATGCTTTGCCAGCATTAACTAAGAAGGATATGTCTAAAGCTATTTATGAACAATTAACTCAAGGTAAAAAAGGTAAATTCCATCCAATTTTATGGTTAAAATCTCATTCTAAATCTGCTAGAGAGGATTATATTGAGCAATTAGAAAATGACAGAAAAAATAAGATTGAACAAGCTATTAATAAAAAAAGAAAGAACTTACAAGCAACAAAAGATAACAAACGTAGAAGTACTCAAAATTTATTTGCTCAAAAATTATCTAATTATGTTATATCTCAAACTGATGAAACTGAAATAAACAAAATGCATAAAAATGCAACTTCTAAAAAAGGTTCTAAAGTAGATATTGCTAATGTATATAATAATATGATTGATGATGACTTTAATAGATAATTTTTAACACATTATATGAAGGCTTAATGTCTTTGTATAATGTGTTTTTTTATTTTTTAAATAAATTTTTGAACATCTTTATAATTCTTTCCAAAAGTGAATTATGTTTTACTAATAATTGGTAATTTTCATTTGTAGTTTCTTTTTCATTCTTTTTCTCTTTATTTTCTGTTCTTTCATTTAATAATTCTCCTAATGATATTATTATCAGATGATTTTAGAACTTTTTTTATATATTAAATCTATATTATCTTTTAGATAAGTATTTATTATCTCCATTTATTTTTTCATAATTCCTCCATTGTTTTTAATATATCATAAAAAAATTCTTAACAATTATTTATACATTTTTTATAAATATATTTTTATAAATTTTTTCAAAAGTTTTTTTCTTTTGCTATAGTTTTTATCAAATATTACAAAATAAAAAAATAGGATCTAAATTTTATAAACCCCATATTTCACTATAATTAACATTTTTCCAACTGCCCATTTATATCTCTATTATAATACCATTTCATCAAAATTTTGAAGAAGAGTATCTTGTCTTTCTTGTTGAGCAGCAACTCTTGAATCCAACTCATTAATTACACTTTGTCTAGCATTTCTTCCAGCTTGAGCAATTGCTTTTAATGATCTTTTTCCTGCACTTTTTGCATTATTTACTTTTTGTTTTGCTTTGGCTTTTGCCATTTTTACTTTTTCGCTTGTTTGTTCTTTAACTGTTAACGCTTTAACTTCTACAGCTGTTTTTAATTGGCTTGCTTTACCTTTAACTTTTCCAGGTATTGTTTGTACTTTTTTAGCTGTATCAATTCCCATTTTTTGTGCTTTATGCGCGGTTGCAATAACTTTATCTATTTTGTCTTTTCCAATTCCTATTGCTTTGTTTTTAATATCATTTACATTTCCTTTTGCACTTTCTTTTACTTCGTTTATTTTTCCTTTTGCACTTTCTTTTACTTCATTTACTTTTCCCTTTGACATTTCTTTTGCTTCTTTTACGCTTTGCTTTGCTCCATTTACTTTTTCTTGTACATCATTTACCTTTTCTTCAACCGCTTGTGCTATTTCGCTCATTTTTTCTTCTAATTTAGGTAAATCTTCTTCTTTGAATTGACTTATTCTTTCAGATACTTGTTTTTCAACAAGATTTTTAAACTTTCTTGCTCCACCTATTCTGTTCATAATAGCACCAGTAATTTTTTGGAATATATTTTGTTTAGGAAGTGCTAATAATGCATTATTTCTATCTTTTGCTAATTTTTGCATTCCTTCATTTCTTTCATTTTCAAGATCATCATATCTTCCTGCTAACTCTTGTCTCATTTCTTTTATTGCGTCTCTGTCTTCTTGGTTTCTTCTCTGTTCTTGTTTTACATTTTTTAAAGGATTGTTGTCTTCTAAATCTTTTAGTTTTCCGGCTAATCTTATTACCTCTGCATTGTCTCCTTTAGCTAATGCTTTTTTCACTTCTGCTTTTAAATCTTTTTGTTTTTGTTTAAATTGTGCATATTCCGGTGATTTTTTTATGTCTTTTTCTTCAATTTTTAATGTTTGTGCTTCAGCGTAATTTTCAGTCTCCATTTTATTTAATTCTTCTGTATTTTTCATTAAAGAACCATATCTATCTAAATAATTTTCTTGTACTTCTTCACATGCTTCTTTGTAATCTTCCCATACTTTATTAACACTTTCTTTGTTATTTGAAAATATTTCTTCACACTTTTTAGCACTTACTCCAAATGCTTGTGCTTTCTTTATAAATTCTTCTTTTATCTCAGCCGTTGCTTGATTTACGCCTTGCACTGCTTCTCTTGTTTTTATTGCACCACCTATTATTGCATTTTGAAAATGTAATTCTGCAAGTTCCTTAAGCAAATCCCCTATTTTTTTATCTTCCATTTGTATTTTCCTCCTATGTTTTTTATTTATTCTTCTTCACTGTTTAGTATTTGTTCTATCTTTTTTTCTACTTCTTCCGTTCTCGCCTTAATTTTCTCTTGCATTTTTTTTAATTTATCTATAGGTGTTTTATCTAAATCTATCATTTCTCCATCTACAAATATTGTTCCAAATTTTTCATCTAGCATTTATGTTCCTCCTTTGTTTCTTTCTTCAAGTAAATAACTTAAAGAAAAATATAAAATTCCTGTAAACCATGAAAAAGAAGGAAAAGAAAAGATTTAAAAGTACAAAAAAATTGTATTTGTAACAAAAATGTAATGAAACTGTAATAAAAAATTTGTTGATATTAGTAGTATTTTATGTTATTCTAATCTAAAATAGAATTTCTTTAAGTTATTTACTTGAAGAAAGAAACAAAGGAGGAACATAAATGCTAGATGAAAAATTTGGAACAATATTTGTAGATGGAGAAATGATAGATTTAGATAAAACACCTATAGATAAA